>JAFAHQ010000288.1 GCA_019237135.1 Alphaproteobacteria bacterium | reverse complement strand
GCCTCGATCGGGGTCGTCGACTCCTCGATGTCATGTCCATAGAGGCAGAGGCCGGCCTCGAGGCGCAGCGAATCGCGCGCACCGAGGCCAATCGGCCATACCTCCGGCCGAGCGAGCAACATCTCCGCGACCAGCGCCGCACCAGCCGCCGGCAATGAAATCTCGAACCCGTCCTCGCCGGTATAGCCGGACCGGGTGACCAGGCACTTGCAGCCGGCCAGGTTCGTCTCCATAGCGGTCATGAAGGCGAGACGCTCGACGCCTTCGCAAAAATCGGAAAGGACCGTAGCGGCAGCGGGTCCCTGAAGCGCCAGGAGCGCTCGATCCTCTACCAGTTCGACCGCCGTGGGGCTGCCGAGACTGGCGCGCAGATGAGCGAAATCGGGCTCTTTGCGCGCCGCGTTGACGACGAGAAAGAGCCCATCCCCGAGCCGCGTTGCCATCAGATCATCGAGGATCCCGCCCTCTTCGTTCAGCAGCAGCGTATAGCGCATGCGGAGCGGCATCAGCTCCAACAGATCGCCGGGGACGAGGGCTTCGAGCGCTTTGACCGGGTCCCCTCCGGCCAGCCTCAGCTGCCCCATATGCGAGACGTCGAAGAGCCCGGCCTTGGAGCGCGTATGGAGGTGCTCGTTGAGGATGCCCGAGGGGTATTGCACCGGCATCTCGTACCCGGCGAAGGGCACCATCTTGCCGCCGAGGGTGAGGTGGAGAGAGTAGAGCGGTGTCCGCTTGAGCGGTGCCGCATCGGCAGCAAGGGTCACAAGACCTCCGACAGAGCGGACGCCGCAGCGTCCGACCGATGCCCCCTCTGTCGTGGACCCTGAGAGATTCACCCGAGCCGCGACCCGGGCTTACTCCTTCGGTGAGCGGGCGACCACCCGCTGCTTTCCAGAGCGCCCTTCCACCCGCGGTCCTTTTGCCTGAGAGTTTCCGGGGCGGTTGCTCCTTCGGCGCCGCGCCTTCGCGCGACCTCTCCTGCGGGCGTGCATACAGCGCAGTTTGTTTAGCACCAGTAGGACCCGGTGGCCAGTCGCAAGTGTTCGGGCTCAGGATCGCCCGGCTTTCCCAGGTGCTTTCCTGTTAGGTAGATTCCGTTCCCTGCTCGTCCGATTTATTTCCCTGTTCGCTTGCCTAGGGAATTTGCCGCAGCCTAATAGCAACATCAATGGCTTACGGCCACGGTTTTGGCTCGCGAAGGCCGCCGGAACCGATGCTACCCAGTATTTTCCCGTTGAGCCGGGAAAGGCTGAGCACCTCCACCCGCGCTCACCGACCGCGGAAATGCTTGTAGAAATCGACGACCTCGGGGCTCTGCTGGAAACCGAGATCGACCGTGAGATCGGTTGCCTTGCGGCCGCCAAGCGGGATCGCATCCTCGACGTGATCGGTGACGCCAGCGCGCTTGCCCGTCGCGTCGAAGACGATGCGCACCGGTAGTATCTTCTTGTACAGGATCGACTGATCGGGGCCGATCAGCGCCACGAAATATTGGAAGTCCACCGAATCGGCTTTCGCGGCCGGGCCGCGTTCGGCGACGACGACGACATCGACGATCATGCGCACCGCGTCGCCGGTGTGTTCGCACTTGAGGTCGGCCTCGCTGATCAGCCCATAGAATGCGACATTATCCGGCCGACGCTCAGGAGCCGGGCCGAAAACGGCGTTGTTGGCGAGCGGCCGCAAGATCACCGCGCTCGGACAGGCCTCGGCGGTCGATTTCGATGAGGAGGAAGAAATCCAGCCGCAACCGGAGAGCGCGAGCAGGCCGATCAGCACCGCACCCGGCGCGGTGCACGCGCGCCTCACAGGCTGGCGTGCGTCCCGTCGCAGAACGGCTTGCCGCCGGTCGACTTGCAGCCGCAGAGCCAGACCTCCTCGGTTGCCCCGGCGGTAAACGGGACCGGGGTCAGCCCGGTGCCCTGGTGCGATCCGTCGCAGAACGGCTGGTTGGCGCTGCGCCCGCAAGCGCACCAGAAATACCTCTTGCCGGCCTCGACGGTGACGCCGTAGGGCTCCTTTTGCGCCGGTATCGGTTCGGCCATTGTTTCTTCCCTACCGTCGCCCTTGCTAGTGTCCGCGCACTCCGGCGGCGCGCGCGTCGGACTGTATGCGAGCCGCGCTCGACGCACAAGTGAGGTTGAGGTTGGGAGTGATGGCCGTCTACACCGATGTCTCCGATGACGATCTCAGAGCCTTCGCTGCGCTCTACGACATCGGCGAAGTGCTGTCCTGCAAGGGGATCGCCGAGGGGATCGAGAACTCGAACTTTCTGGTCACCACCGAGCGCGGTAATTTCATTCTGACCCTCTATGAAAAGCGGGTCGCGCCTAAGGACCTGCCGTTCTTTATCGCATTGATGGAGCATCTCGCGCGCCATGGCGTCGCATGCCCGACACCCGTGCCGGGTCGTGACGGCATCGCGTTGCGTGAGCTGTGCGGACGGCCTGCGGCGATCGTGACGTTTCTCGCCGGGATGTGGCCGCGGCGAATTCTGCCTTTCCATTGCGCCGCTCTCGGCCGGGCGCTTGCCGCGCTGCATCGCGCGGGCGCTTCGTTCCGGATGACACGAGGGAATGACCTCGCGGTCGCCGGCTGGCGAAGCCTGTTCGAATCCTGCCAGACCCGCGCCGCAGAGGTACAACCCGGGCTCGCCGAAGAACTCGGTGCTGAACTTGTGCTGCTCGAAACCGTGTGGCCACGCGACCTTCCCATGGGGATAATCCACGCGGACCTTTTTCCGGATAACGTCTTTTTCCGCGACCGCGAGCTGTCCGGCCTGATTGACTTCTATTTCGCCTGCACCGACTTTCTCGCCTATGACTTGGCGATCTGCCTTAATGCCTGGTGCTTCGAAGCCGACGGCAGCTTCAACGTGACCAAGGCGCGACTGCTGCTCGACGGCTATCGCCGGGAGCGACCGCTTGCGCCGGCCGAACTCGCTGCGCTGCCGGTGCTTGCGCGCGGGAGCGCGCTGCGCTTTTTGCTGACGCGGCTGTTTGATTGGCTTAATCCACCGGCGGGGGCATTGGTCCGGCCAAAGGATCCTCTCGAATATCTGCGTAAGCTGCGGTTCCACCGCGCCATCACGGGCCCGGGCGGGTACGGCCTCGATGTCTGAGTGGTCCGAGGTCGAAGTCTTTACCGATGGCGCCTGCCGCGGCAACCCGGGTCCCGGAGGGTGGGCTGCTATCTTGCGCTATCGCGGGACAGCGAGGGAACTGAGCGGCTCCGCGCCCGACACGACCAACAACCGCATGGAGATGACGGCGGCGATTGTCGGATTGGAGGCTCTGAAGCGTCCGTGCCGGGTGCGGCTCTACAGCGACAGCCAGTATCTGCGTGACGGCATCACCAAGTGGATCATGGACTGGAAGCGCCGAGGCTGGCTCACCGCCGGCAAGAAGCCGGTGAAGAATATTGATCTGTGGCAACGGCTCGACGCTGCCACAGCTCGACACGACGTCACCTGGATCTGGGTACGCGGTCATTCCGGTCATACCGAAAACGAACGGGCCGATGCGCTGGCGCGCGCTCGTGTTGCCGAAACAGGTCGGAACAACGAGATCATCTCAGCCCCGGCCGCATCGGAAATGTGCCAACCGACAGGAATGTCCAATGCCCGTGCCCGGCGCGGAACTCGGGGAGCAAGCCCTGTCGAGGCGTCCGCGGAGCGCCACCCGCCCTCGCCCGCTCCGAGGAACAAGGTCCCACCTTCCAGCTTGGCGAGCGGAAACCTGATGTCCGAAAATCGCGCCCGAAAGCTGTCTTGACAGAGACTGAGAGCCGGTAGGGGCCCTCTACAGCGCTCTGAGCACCGAGTCGGCGCTGGAGACTTCTACCTGGCCCGGCTGCGCTTCGACGTGAAGCGACTTGACGACACCATTGTCGACCAGCATCGCGTAGCGCTTCGAGCGCATCCCGAGACCGCCTTTTGTCAGATCGAGCTCAAGGCCGAGGGCACGCGCGAAATCACCGCTGCCGTCGGCCAGCATTCTGACCTTTCCTTCGGTTTTCTGTTCTTTCCCCCAGGCTCCCATCACGAACGCGTCATTGACCGCCACGCAGGCGATCTCGTCGACTCCCTTCGCCTTGATCTCGGCAGCTTTGTCGACATAGCCAGGCAGGTGTCGCTGTGAGCAAGCTGGCGTAAAGGCGCCCGGGACAGCGATCAGGACGACCTTTTTGCCGCGAAAGATCTCATCGGTGGTGAACTCCTTCACCCCTTCCGGGGTGAGCTGCTTCAGCGTCACCGATGGTATCTTGTCACCGACATTGATGGTCATGGTATTCCCTCCGGTGGTGTGCGAGACCAACAGCCTTCGACGCGGCTTACTTCCCGCCGGTCAGGATCCGGCGGGCAGACCGATAGCATAGAGCGGTCGCGCGGCAAACACGAGCGCGCATACAGGGCGGCGCTTTCTCGTGCATAAGGAGGCAACCAAGTCTGGGTATAGGCGTATAAGCTAGGGGTGTTGACCGGGCGCGATCGGCGGTCGGAGGTGTGATGAAGTCACTTGCAGGCCAGCTCTTGCTGGCGATGCCACAGATGCCTGACCCTCGGTTCGCCCGATCCGTCATCTATCTCTGCGCCCACAGCGACGACGCGGGGGCGATGGGTCTCATTATCAACAAGCCGTTGGGCTCGCTGACCATGGGTGAGCTGTTTGCACAGCTTGATATCGAGCCCAGCGGTGCCGCCAACTCGCGTCTAGTGCATTTCGGCGGCCCGGTCGAAGCGGGCCGAGGTTTTGTGCTCCACACAGCCGACTATCGCGAGGAGGCCACTCTCCATGTCGAAGGCAATATTTCGGTCACGGCAACCCTTGAGGTCCTGCGCGCCATCAGCAGAGATCGGGGGCCGCGCCAAAGCCTCTTCGCCCTCGGCTACGCCGGCTGGGCACCACGTCAGCTTGACGCCGAGATCCAGGCCAATGGCTGGCTTTCTGTCGCCGCGGATGACGATATCGTGTTCGCTACCGATGACGATGGCAAATGGAGTCGTGCGCTTGCCAAGCTCGGCATCGATCTATCCATGCTGTCGAGCGACGCGGGGCATGCGTAACGGCTGTCGACAGTTTCCTTACACGCCCTCCACGTAAGCACGAAGCGCGCCCTATATTTTGCCTGTATAAACCCGTCGCGGGCGCGCCCTCCGGGGGGCAATGGCTTAAGATCCCATAGTGCTGGGCACTTTTTCAAGATCGCGTCCATCCCAATCCTCGCGCAGGATCGCGAAAAGCAGGTGGTCCTGCCATTTCCCTTCGATGCACAGGTATTGCCGGGCGTAGCCCTCCTGCCGGAAGCCGGCCCGGACCAGCAGCGAGCGGCTGGGGGTGTTGTTCGACAGGCAAGCGGCCTCGACCCGATGGAGGCGAAGTCGCTCGAAGGCGAACGCGAGAACGAGAGGGAGTGCAGCGGTCATATAGCCTTGCTGGGCGAAGGGCTCGCCGATCCAATAGCCGAGGCTGGCAGTCTCGGACACGCCGCGTCGCAGATTAGAGAGTCCGATTCCGCCGATCAGTGTTTCGTCGTTAGTGAAGATGAACAAGTTGTAGGCTTGGTCGGTCCGCCAGTCTTCGGCGTAACGGGCCACTCGGGCACGGAAGCTCGCCCGACTGAGCGCGTCGACGGGCCAGCTTGGCTCCCATGGCGCGAGAAAATTTCGGGAACGGCCGCGCAGGCTCGCCCAGTCCTCGTAATCGCTGCGCTCGGGCGAACGCAAAAAGACACGCTCGCCGGCCAAGCGAAACGGCTCCGCGCGGGCGAGAAAGATGCGGGGGAAGGATTTGCGTTGCGGGGCCATCGCCATCGCAACATCAAGCGGCGAAGCGATCTCTGACGCGGTCGAACTCTTCAAGCCCACTCAGTGGTCCGAGCGCCGCGAGGGTGGGCGAAGCCGAGCGCCAGCGAGCGACAACGCGGTCGATCGCGGCATCGTCGACTGTTTCGATACGCGCGACGACCTCAAGCGGGTCGAATGGTGTGCCGTGGATCATGAGATGGTGCGCTAGCTGCTCGCAGCGCGCAGACGTGCTCTCAAGCGACATCAGCAGGCCTGCCTTCATCTGCGTCTTGGCACGATTTAGCTCAACCGGGGTCAACCCATCCTCAAGGCGGATGACCTCTTTGCACATCGCGGGCAGCAGCTCGGCCGCCTCGGCTTCTCCAGTGCCGGCGTAGATCCCGAATAGCCCGCCGTCACGGTAGCCATGGACAAACGAGTGGATTGTATAAACCAAGCCCCGCTTCTCGCGGATCTCCTGAAACAAACGAGAGGACATGCCGCCGCCAAACGCCGTCGAAAGCACACAGGCAGCGTAGTAATCGGGGTCGCCTAGCACCACCCCGGGGAAGCCCAAAACGAGATGCAGTTGTTCGAGATCCCGCTGCTCGCGTCGGTCGCCGCCGGCATAGTGTGCCGGCTCGCTCGTCACCTGCCGTTCTGCAGGCAAGCCTCCGAGCAAGTTGTCGGCGAGGCTTGCGATTCGGTCGTGATCTAGATGCCCGGCCGCCGCAAGCACCATGCGCCGTGCGCCGTAATGGTTGCGCAGATAACCGATAACTGTCTCCCGCTCGATCTTGCGGATGATTTCCGGCCTTCCGAGCACCGGCCGACCGATCGCCTGGTTGGGATAGGCGCACTCTTGGAAATGGTCGAACACGATATCGTCGGGAGTATCGTTCGCCTGGCCGATCTCCTGCAGGATCACCGCGCGCTCGCGCTCGATCTCTTCCGGCTCGAAGGTAGAGTTCTGCAGTATGTCGGAGAGGATATCGAGGGCGAGCGGGACGTCTTCCTTGAGCATCTTCGCATAATAGGCCGTGCTTTCACGCGATGTGTAAGCGTTGAGATGGCCGCCGACCGCTTCGATCTCCTCAGCGATGGCGAGAGCGCTGCGCCGGTTGGTGCCCTTAAAGGCCATGTGCTCGAGGAAATGCGCGACCCCATTGAAGTCCGCCTGCTCATGCCGCGTGCCGACATCGATCCAGATGCCGAGCGAGACCGTGTCGACGGTGTCGATGCGGTCGGTCGCGACCCGCAATCCGTTGGCCAACGTAGACAGCTGCGTCTTCATTCTATGATCCGATCAGGAGTTTTCGGAACGCCGCGCGTGGGCGCGAATAAATCTTGTTACGGCACCTAGGTCGTTGGGCAAAACGATCAGCCGCTCGCGCCGCTCGAGGATGTCGCTAAGGGCGCCGGGCAACACTGGACGGAGACCGGTCGCACGTTCGACCACGTCGGGAAACTTCGCCGGATGGGCGCAGGCCAGGGCGATCATCGGTGCACTGGTGTTGCACACGCTCATTTCTGTCTGCGCGGCAGCTACCGCGACAGCAGTATGGGGATCGATCAGCGCGCCTGACCGGGCATAGGTTTTGCCGATGGTGTCCATCGTCTGAGTGTCGTCGACCTTATGGGCAGAAAACAAGCGACGCGCCATGCGCCACGCTTGGTCATCCTCGGGCATGCTCCCAGTTTGCCGGAAGAGCCGTATCTGGTCGCCGGCTGCGGCGCCGCTACACCCCTTCAGCTCGAACAGGAGGCGCTCGAAATTGCTGGGCACCTGGATATCCATGCTGGGGGTGAAGCTCGGCTCGACGGGGGCGATCGCCATCCGGCCCGTCGCAAAATAGCGCGCAAGAATGTCGTTGCGGTTGGTGCCGATGACGAGTCGGTCGATCGGCAGCCCCATGCAGCGCGCGACATGCCCGGCATATGCGTTGCCGAAATTGCCTGTGGGCACACTGAACGAAATCGGGCGGGTCGGAGCGCCGAGCGCCACCCCAGCGGCAAAATAGTACACGGTCTGAGCGGCGATCCGCGCCCAGTTGATCGAATTGACCGCCGAGAGATTAAGCGCGCGCCGCAGCTTTATGTCCGCAAACAGGGCTTTGACGAGATCCTGGCAGTCGTCGAAGGTGCCCTCGATGGCGATCGCATGGGCATTCGACGAATCGACGGTCGTCATCTGCCGGCGTTGAATCTCAGAGACCCGATTGTGCGGAAACAGCATGAATATGTCGATCGCCTCCCTGTCCCGGCAAGCCTCGAGCGCGGCGCAGCCAGTGTCTCCTGAGGTTGCGCCAACGACAGTTATATGCTCGTGCCGTCGCGCCAGCAGCGCGTCAAACATCGGCCCGACGAGTTGCAGCGCGAGATCCTTGAAAGCAAGCGTCGGCCCGTGAAACAGTTCGAGCAGCCACAGCCGCTCGTCGAGCTGAACCAGCGGCACGACTGCGGCCCGGTTGAAGCGGCTGTAGGCCGCCACTGTGAGCTGCCTCAGCTTATCCGTTGAAAAAGTTTCGCCGGCGAACAACGAAACGACGCGAGCCGCGAGCTCGGCGTATGGCAAGCGGACGTAGTCCCGTAAAGCGGTCGGGCTGAGCGCAGGCAGCTGGTCCGGCACATAGAGGCCGCCATCCTCTGCAAGGCCAGCCAGAAATGCCTCTGTGAACGAGAGGGTGGATGGTGAGGGACGGGGATCTCGGGTGCTGAGATAACGCACGTGTTCAAGTCCAAGTGGGGGCCCAGAGCCTATCGCCGCTCCTGCACCCCCTGCAACCGGGTGTAGGCGCCATCCAGAAAATTCGGTTTTTGAATAGGAACGGCGCGGTTCGATGTCCGGTCCGCTGGATCACTTTGGAACGTAGAAGGTACCGTCTTGCGAGCGCCAAGAGATCCGGTAATAACGATCGACTGCATAAAGCACGTCGTCGGTAAAACGGCTGAATTTGCGTCGGTTATGAAGAATGGTACAGGAAGAGGCTTCCAGATCGTCACAGATGTCGGCGCGCAGTTGCACCACGGCGAACTCCTGGGTAGCGATACGTCGGATCAGTCCATCTTGGTCAAGTCTGCCAGCCAGGATGAATTGGCGTGAATTGAAGGGATCGATGGTAAATGGCTGACCCGCGCGATAACACAGAAGTAAACTTTCGCACATCGCCGGTCCGTGCTTCTTCGATATGTACTCCGCCTCAGCCAAAAAGGACTGCTCTGCTCGGCGGTCGATATCCAACAAGCCGCCGGCATGATATATCTGCGCAAAGGCCTGCGGGCTCCTTGCTAAGATGGGTTGAGCAAGCAACAGCGGCGACAAAGTGAGCGCGACCTTAGCCACTCGTTCTGGAGCAGGCGCTCCGGGGATCATTCGGCTGCGCAACTCATGAAGCATGACGCCTGCGGCAAGAGCGAGAAACACCGCCGCGTCCTGAAACATGTTGAACGAGGTCCCCTCAAAGCCTGAAGAGATCGTGGCGGAAATAACAGACACGATACCATAAGAGGCGAGAACGCGACGGTCGCGTGAGAAAATTGCCGGGGCAAATAATATGATTAAGGACAATGGAAATTCGCTCAGACGCAAATACTTGGCCAAATGATAGCGCGCGCTGTACCATGCAAAAAGACGAGGGGATAGCAGATGATCAATAAAGCTGCCGCCTGCGACAAGGTGTGTAAGCCCAACGCAGCCCGCCGCCAGACCGGCGCAGCAACCGAACCAGAACGGCAACCAGCGCGGCGAGCGGATTGCAAGGTCGAATGTGATCGCGAGCGGGATCGCTATGATATTATGCTTAACGAAGCCGCCGAGCATGACGAGGAGGGCTGTACGCAATAGACTAAGCCAAGCAGGCGGTCTGGAAATGTAACTGACAAGGCCGCCGAGCATTATCGCCTCGCCAAAAGTTTGTGGATCGTCGACGGCGATCCAGGCGGGAGCAATCAGGTAACAAAAACCGAGGGCACAGCCCCCACCGAAGATCGCATCGACCCGGTCGCCACCAAAACGTCGGATTGCGGCCCCAGCCAATACGCCCACCGCAACAAAGGACATCAGCGAAATGAACCGCCCGCTCAACAACAGGTTGTTGAACACGTAATTGATGCCAGCAACCGCCAAGAACGAGAAGATTGGATAATTATTCACACGCCAATAGTTGTCATCGTAAATGAGTTCGTGAGCGATGAGTCGCTGAGCATTGTAGACGTTCCATCCCTCGTTATAATTGCTTTCAAAAATGTAGCCGATCGAAAGCAGGTTTCCGGTGGTCAGCGCGATCGCGCAAATCAGGATTAGACCGGCAAAGGCGGGAAGAAACCGAGCCGCGGTTGGAGATGACGATGGTCTGATAGCGACCGTCGAAATGCGAAGATTCTGCGCTTCCACCTGCAAGGTCATAAAATCCCCACTTCATCGCGTTCCAGAAACGCTTTTGTAAGCTAAAACTTGTCGAGTTCGCCTATTCGGTTCCGGCTTCACTGGGTTTGGACGGAATGCTGGGCCGTTGAGCGCGCAACCAAAGTCGCGTGGTGGAGGGGTTGTCGTCACGCGAGGCGTTGCTGCAGGCGCATTGAACGCTCAAGAGTACGACAGGGTCTGGATGCGCATATCGTTGGAAAGAAGGGGCAAGCGATCGGGGTCCGGGGTCATAAGTGCTGATGAGGCAGTAGCGAGATTCCATTCTTTCGGGACGCTCGGAATTTATCGCCGCGGCCCATGCCGTTGCAACCCGATGCGGCGCAGCGTTCAGGAAGGCTCACACCGCTCAGCCGCCGCGCGCGATCATCGATCGCGGTCCAGGAGGCTGGCGCTCCCTGGCCTCGACGAAGGCGCTCTCGGGTCGGGACGGGTCGCGGCTGCGCCACAGCGGGTCCGTGGCGCGCCTTCAGCCGAATCGTCCTCTGCCAAAGTCGTGGCGATGCCGTCGATGCTCTCCTGCCCCACCGGCTGTCCTCACATCAGGGTGGCTCAAGGTCTTGGGAGCACAAATTCCACGAAGTAGGAGGTCACGGCAGCGCGACTTCGTCGATAGCGCTGTCGACGTGCAGGATCAAAATCGGCTCGTGGCCAGAAGATCCTGCTCGTCCCGTTGCTTGCTCGACGCGTACCACATCCTGCCGACAAAGCTCAGCCCATCGAAAATGAGAATCGGCTCTGCGGTGAAGCCGATCTGAGCGTCGCCGAGGGGCTCGGCCGTGCACGGGTTGACAGCGAGATCCTTAGTTAAAGTGCGATCGGAGACACACTGAACGTGCACATGGTTCGTCCTTGGCCCAACTTCCACGGTTTTGAGCAAAACGGCTGCTGAGGTCCGCGGAATTGCTGGAGGTACGACCGGTCGCGCCCAATTGTGGTGCTAAAAACGGCGGATAATTTCAATAGATTGTGGTGATTTTGCTTGTGGTAGCGGATAGAATCGTGGTGCTCTACCATGAGCAGGGTGCCGGGTCATGTTCGTCCGCGTCAAGAAGATTGGAGCCTACGAGTACCTCTACCTCGTCGAGAACGCCCGCGAGGGCGGTCGCCACGTGCAGCGCGTCATCAAGGCGCTCGGCCGGCGCGAGGAGGTCGAGATCTCGGGTCTGATCGACGGGCTGATCGCCTCGGCGGCGCGCCATTCCCGCCGCTCGATCGTCCTGTCGAGCTTCTATCGCGGCGAATTGCCGGAACTGCACCGTCTCAGCATCGGACCCGACCTGGTGTTTGGCCGGCTATGGGCGGAAACGGGATGCCGCGACGTGCTCAAAGGCCTCGTCGCCGACCGGCGCTTTTCCTTCGATGTCGAGCGCGCGGTCTACCTTACCGTGCTGCACCGGCTGATGATCTCGGGCTCCGATCGCCATGCCAGCGACTGGTGCAGCCGGGTGCGCGTGCCGGGCACCGAGGGGCTCGATCTCGACGACGCCTATAAGGCGATGGCCTGGCTTGGCGCGGTCGATGCGGCGGGCCGCAGCACCGCGGCGGCGGTCGAGGAAGCACTCTATCGCCACCGCCAGCCGCTGTTCGGCGCCGTTTCGATCGCGTTTTTCGACACCACGACGCTGTGGTTCGAAGGCGCCGGCGGCGAGAGCCTGGGCCAGTACGGCCATTCCAAAGACTACCGCGGGCATTTGAAGCAGGTCGTACTCGGCATCGTCCTCGATGATACCGATCGACCGATCGCCTCGTTCCTGATGCCCGGCAACACCGCCGATGTGACGCTGTTGTTGCCGGTGGTCAAGCGTCTGCGTGAGCGCTTTGGCATCCTTGAGGCCTGCATCGTCGCCGATCGTGGCATGATCAGCGCCGACACCATCGCCGCCCTCGAAGCCGAGAAGATCCAATACATCCTCGGCGTGCGCGAGCGCACCAGCCGCGAGGTGCGCGCCGAGATCATCGAAGATGACGGCCTCGCCGTGCCGCTCCTCATCCCCCGCCAAGAAGGCGAGACCGAACTGGCGATCCGCGAGACGACGATCGCCGGGCGGCGCTATGTCATCTGCCGCAACGAGGAGGAAGCCAAAAAGGATGCCGCGGCGCGCGTCAAGCTGGTGGCCGGTCTCGAGCGCAAGCTGGCCCAGGGCGACAAGGCGCTCGTCGCCAACAAGGGCTTCCGTCGCTTCCTGAAGACGCCCGAAGGCGACGGTTTCGTCATCGACCGCGCCAAAGTCGAGGCCGATGCCCGGTTCGACGGCCTCTTCGTGCTGCGCACCAACACCAAAATCGCCGCTCTCCAGGTCGTGTTGCGCTACCGCAATCTGCTCGCCGTGGAGGACGCCTTCAAAACCGCAAAGGCGCTGCTCGCCACCCGCCCGATCTTTCACAAGACCGACGCCGGCATCCGCGGCCATATCTTCTGCACCTTCCTCGCCCTCGTCCTGCGCAAGGAACTGATCGACCGCCTCGCGGCCCGACGAAGCCGGCTCCAATGGCAGCGCATCGTCGACGATCTTGCCGACCTCAGCGAGATCGACGTCGAACAGGATGGCCGCCGGGCCCGGCTGCGGACCGCCCCCGGCCCGACCATCGACCCGATCTGCCGCGCCGTCGGCGTTACCCTGCCGCCCGTCTTCCAGGAGGTGCCGCCCGCCCCCTGAACCCCCAAACTGTGGTGCCTAAAATCAAAAATGGCCACTAAGCCATTGAGAGTCCGAGTTGTTCAAAACGAAACCGCGGAAGTTCGGCTTGGCTCGACGCGGGGCTGAAAAGCAACGGATGTGGTGGTCTCGCGACGCGCTGGACAGCGTCAGCGTAACGCCTATCCTGGGGCGCGTGAAACTACAACGCTGGAGACGGGGCACTCGCGATGAATGGCAGGATCAATGCGCTGGTCCCCCATCTCCGGGCGGGCGATGAACGATATTGACGAATGATCACAGTCAAAGTCCATAGTGCGATCACCGACATACCGGCCGCCGCCTGGGACGCGTGCGCCGGGGACGGTAATCCAACCGTCTCGCATGTCTTCTTGAACGCACTCGAAGAAAGCGGCTCGACGACAGCGCGTACGGGCTGGACGCCGCAGCATCTCACCATCACCGGTCCGGGCTCTGCGATCGTCGGCGTGGTCCCGCTGTATGCAAAAACCCATTCCTATGGCGAATACGTGTTCGATTATGGGTGGGCCGACGCCTATGAACGCGCTGGCGGTCGATACTATCCGAAGTTGCTTTCCGCCGCGCCGTTTACTCCGGTGCCGGGGCCGCGGCTGATGCTGCGCCCTGACGCGCCGTCAGCGACGCGGGCAAACTTAATTGCAGCGATGATTGAACTCGCCAAACGCCGACGGATTTCATCGTTGCACGTGAATTTCCCGGAACCCGCCGATATGGAAGCACTGAGCGAGGCTGGATTTCTGCAACGCCTCGGTCAGCAGTTTCATTGGACGAATGACGGCTATCGCGATTTCGACGATTTCCTTACGGCGTTGAACTCGCGCAAGCGCAAGACAGTAAAAAAAGAGCGCCGTGAGGCGCTCGCACCGGGACTTGAGATCGAGGTACTAACCGGAACCGATCTGAAACCCCGTCATTGGGACGCGTTTTATAAATTCTATCTTGCGACCTCGGACCGTAAGTGGGGCTCTGCTTACCTCAATCGCCGCTTTTTCGCATTGATCGGCGAGCGGATGCCCGAGAAGATTGTTCTCGTCATGGCACGATGCGGCACCAATTACGTCGCGGGCGCGTTCAATCTGCTCGGTCAGGAGACGATCTACGGCCGCAATTGGGGCAGCTACGGCGACTACAAGTTCCTCCATTTCGAATGCTGCTATTATCAAGCGATCGAGTTCGCGATCACGCATGGACTAAAGCGCGTCGAAGCGGGTGCGCAAGGGCCGCATAAGATTCAGCGCGGCTATCTTCCTACGTCGACTTACAGCGCCCACTGGATCCCCGACCCGGCCTTTCGGCGTGCGGTCACTCAATTCCTCGCCCGCGAACGCGACATGGTCGAGCGTAAGATTGAGGGTCTCGCGGAGTTTTCGCCGTTCCGCCGCGAGGAGGCCTCACACCGATCTACCTAGGAGGCGGCGGCAGGGCCTGGACATGCTACTGGACCAATTCAGGCTCGCTTGGCGCAGGAACGACCGGCCGCTCCTCGAAGGAGAAGGCCAGCCCGTCCTCCTCCGACTTGCGCGTGACCCGGACGATCCCGCCCTTCGCGAGCCGCCCGAACAGCAGCTCATCGGCAAGCGGCTTTTTGATGTGCTCCTGAATGACGCGGGCCAGCGGGCGGGCGCCGAACAGCGGATCGTACCCCTTTTCTGCGAGCCACGCGCGCGCGCTGGCGTTGAGCTCGATCGTGACGTTGCGATCGGCGAGCTGCTCTTCGAGCTGGAGCACAAACTTGTCGACGACCCGACAAATCGTCTCGGTCGATAGGGCAGAGAACGAGATTGTCGCATCGAGCCGGTTGCGAAACTCGGGTGAAAACATGCGGTTGATCGCTTCGTGATCGTCGCCTTCGCGGACACCGCTGCCGAACCCGATCGCGGGCTTGGCGAGGTCGGAAGCGCCGGCATTCGTCGTCATAATCAGGATGACGTTGCGGAAGTCTACGATCTTGCCGTTGTGATCGGTCAGCTTTCCGTAATCCATTACTTGCAAAAGGATGTTGAAGAGATCGGGATGTGCCTTTTCTATCTCGTCGAGCAACAGTACACTGTGAGGGTGTTGGTCGATCGCATCGGTCAGCAGCCCTCCCTGATCAAAGCCGACATAACCTGGGGGTGCGCCGATCAGCCGTGACACCGTATGCCGCTCCATGTATTCCGACATATCGAAGCGTGTAATCTCGATGCCTAGCGTACGCGCGAGCTGGCGCGCCACTTCGGTTTTGCCGACGCCGGTCGGGCCGGAGAACAAGTAGCAGCCGATCGGCTTTTCGGGATCGCGCAAGCCAGCACGAGCGAGCTTGATTGCGGAAACCAGTGCTTCGATCGCCGGGTCTTGGCCGAACACCATAGTCTTTAGGTCGCGCTGCAGGTTCCTGAGCACTTCGCGGTCGTCACGCGACACGCTCTTGGGCGGGATCCGCGCCATCGTAGCGATGACCGCCTCGACCTCCCTTGCGGTGATAGTCTTACGGCGACGATTCTCGGGGACGAGCATTTGTGCCGCGCCAGTCTCATCGATCACGTCGATCGCCTTGTCCGGCAGCTTGCGGTCTCCGATGTAGCGGTGCGATAACTCGACCGCGGCGCGCAATGCATCGGTCGTGTAGCGGACCTTGTGATGCCGCTCGTAATAGGGTTTCAGGCCACGCAGGATCTTGACGGAATCCTCGACCGTAGGCTCGTTGACGTCAATCTTCTGAAAACGTCGGACGAGCGCTCGATCCTTCTCGAAATAGTTGCGATATTCCTTGTAGGTGGTCGATCCGATGCAGCGGATCACCCCGCCGGCAAGCGCCGGTTTCAACAGGTTCGAGGCATCCATCGCACCGCCGCTTGTTGCGCCTGCGCCGATCACCGTGTGGATCTCGTCGATAAACAAGATGGTACCGGGTTGAGCCTCGAGCTCCGCTAACACCGCCTTGAGCCGTTCTTCGAAATCGCCGCGATAACGAGTGCCTGCCAGAAGGGCGCCCATATCGAGGGCGTAGATCGTCGAGTTGAGCAGTACTTCGGGTACTTCACGCTGGACAATTCGCCGCGCCAAGCCCTCTGCGATCGCTGTCTTGCCGACACCGGGCTCGCCGACGTAGAGCGGATTGTTCTTGGCCCGTCGGCACAAGATCTGGATCGTGCGTTCGACCTCCGACTCGCGGCCGATCAGCGGATCGATCCTTCCGCTTTTTGCCTTCTTGTTTAGGTTGACACAGTAGGTATCAAGCGCGTCATGGTTGCGCTTCTGCGACTTTTCGACGCGCTCGTCCTCGTCGGCTCCTTGTACGCGCCGGGTTTCTGAACGCCCCGGCGCTTTAGCGATGCCGTGCGAAATATAATTGACCGCGTCAAACCGGGTCATGTCCTGTTCTTGCAGGTAATACACAGCGTGACTTTCGCGCTCCGCGAACATGGCTACCAGAACGTTTGCACCGGTCACCTCCTCGCGGCCCGAGGATTGGACGTGGATCGCTGCGCGCTGCAATACGCGCTGAAAGCTCGCTGTCGGCTTTGCGTCGTCAACGTGCGCGGCCACGAGGTTACCCAGCTCATTATCGACATAGTTCAAGACCTCGCGGCGCAGCCGGTCGAGATCGACACCGCAAGCACGCAACACGGCAACCGCGTCCTGGTCCTCTGTCAACGCGAGCAGCAGATGTTCGAGCGTCGCATATTCGTGCCGGCGCTCATTGGCATAGGCGAGAGCCCGATGCAGCGACTTTTCGAGATTGCGTGACAACACGCCCGCCTATCCTTCCTTGCCGCCCCCACGGTGATAGCGCAGGGACTAGTCCTTTTCCAGCGTGCACTGCAGAGGATGCTGGTGCTGCCGGGCAAAATCCATGACTTGGGTCACCTTCGTCTCGGCCACCTCGTAGGTGTAGACGCCGCACACCCCTACCCCCCGTCGATGTACGAGCAGCATGATGCGAGTCGCCTCCTGGCGGTTCTTGTTAAAGAACCGCTCGAGAATGTGGACGACGAATTCCATTGGTGTGTAATCGTCGTTCAACATAAGCACCTTGTACATCGACGGCTTCTTCGTCTTCGGTGTCGTCTTGACGACAACACCCGTACCCGGCCCATCCTCGCCGCGATTTCCGTTCTCGCTCATTTCGGCCCGAGGGATAACGCTGCTCGCTGGCCTGATGATATTGGCTTTCGGCCCCTCCGCAAACGCCTTTTCCTCCAACCAGAAAAAGCTCATAGCCCCGCCGGTTACTCGCTCCGATAAGGTCGGCTCAGCAAGCCGTCGATCATCGCATCGATCGACGCGCCGCGACGCAGCACCGCCTCCACGGCTTCACTAATGGGCATCTCGATTCCGAACTGGTACGCCAAGCCCGCGACGGCAGTGGCGGTCGCCACGCCTTCGACGACGGAGCGCCCCCCGGCGAGCGCCGCGGCGAGCTTCTGACCGCTACCGAGCGCAACTCCGAGCGCGTAGTTGCGCGACTGGGTGGCACTGCAGGTTAGCACGAGATCACCGATGCCCGAAAGCCCGCTAAAGGTTTCAGCGCGGCCACCTTTGGCGAGCCCCAGCCGAATCATCTCGGCGAGCCCGCGAGTGATCATCGAGGCGCGGGCATTCTCGCCCAATCCGCGGCCCTGAACCGCACCGCAACCAATCGCCAGCACGTTCTTCACCGCGCCTCCGATTTCGGCTCCCGTCGGATCGTTCGATAAATAGGGTCGGAACCTGCTACTCCCGAGCGCCATCGCGAAGCCGCGAGCCAGCGGCCTGTTGTGGCTCGCGATCGTGACTGCCGTCGGCAGGCCGCGGGCAACCTCGGCGGCGAAGGTCGGTCCCGAGAGCACGGCAAAAGGCGAATTAGGTAGGAGTTCGGCCGAAACCTCGGACATTGTCTTGAGCGAGTGGACCTCGATTCCTTTCGAGCAGTGCAGTACCGGCACTCCTTCAGGCAGCCCGGGCCGAAGCGCACCGATCACGCTGCGGAGGAATTGAGCTGGTACAACGAGCAGCGCCGCTTCGGCACCGGCCATCGCGGCATGGATGTCGTTCGTCGCGACGATCGTCGGATCGAGCGCTATACCAGGCAGGAAGATTGGATTTTCATGCCGCTCGTTGATCGCAGCGAGGACATCGTCGTCACGCGCCCACAACACCACGTTCGAGCCGGCGCGCCGGGCGACGACGGCAAGTGCGGTCCCCCAGGCACCGCCCCCGATGATCGCCATCCGCTTCACTCGGCCGACCTCATTCACGCGACCATGTGACCTCGGCTCCCGGCCGTTGCGGTGCGCCGATGTTCAGCGGCCAGCGCGGGTGGAGCGCCGCGTCGAGATGATTGACGAGGCCGAGAAGGAGCCGTTCGATCCCCACCCAAGCGATCATTGCCGCGTTGTCGGTGCACAGCGCCGGCGGCGGAGCGACAAACCGCAGCCCGGCACCATCCGCGAGCGCGGCAAGGCGCCTTCGCAGTTGCTCATTGGCTGCGACGCCTCCTGCTGCGACTAGGGTCGTCCCCTCCGGATGGTGGCGGCGAAACCAGTCGACGGCATTCGCTGTTCTATCGATCAGCGCATCGCAGATGGCGAGTTGGACCGACGCGGCGAGGTCGGCTGTATCCCCAAAATCAAGGCCGCCACCGTCTGCGATCAGACGGCGTACCGCCGTCTTTAGTCCCGAGAACGAGAAGTCGCAACCAGGTCTGCCCTTGAGTGGCCGGGGCAAGACGAAGCGGTAGGCGTTGCCCTCGTTAGCGGTGCGTTCAATCGCAGGACCGCCGGGATAACCGAGCCCGATCAGTTTTGCGGTCTTGTCAAACGTCTCTCCGGCCGAGTCATCGAGTGTCGTGCCGAGGCAGGTGTAACGCCCGACCCCAGCGCATAACAGGAGCTGACAGTGCCCGCCGGAGACCAGTAGAAGAAGATAGGGGAAATCGACACCATTGGTCAGCCGGGAGGTCAACGCGTGACCTTCGAGGTGGTTGACCGCGATAAAAGGCTTGCCGGCACCCCAGGCGATCCCCTTCGCCATCATCGTGCCGACGATCAGACCGCCGATCAGACCGGGTCCCACGGTCGCGGCCACTCCATCGATCTCGGCCAGCGTGACATTGGCCTCGGCGAGGGTGCGGCCGATGAGAGTATCGAGATGGTCGAGATGCGCCCGCGCGGCAATCTCGGGTACCACCCCACCAAAAGGGGCATGTTCGGCGAACTGCGCTCGAAGCTGATTAGATAGTATCCTTGGACCTTGGCGCGTCGCTGCAACGATTGCCGCGGCGGTCTCGTCGCAACTCGTTTCAATACCGAGGACGATCATCGAACGGAGCCGGCGAGAATCGCGATCGCAATCTCCGGCCGGTAGGCGGTGCGCAAGCGATCAGCCGGGTGGCGCGACCTCGTAGGTCTTGAGCGTCTTGTCGGTCGCGGCGTCGATCTCCAGCAGCTTGACGGAATACCCCCATAGCACTGCCGAATGACGCAACACGGCGCGGCTGCTCTTTTCCTCGAGCAAGACGCCGTCATGGACGTAGTGTGCAAGGACCAGGCAGCGGTCGCCTCTGAGATCGACATCGACGACCTGAATGTCGGGCTCGCGGCGCGAGAGGTCATATTGCCGCGACAATGCGCTACGGATCTTGCGATAGCCGAAATCGTCATGGATCGCCTCGACCCGGAGAGCCGGCTTGGTGCTGTCGTCCGAAACCTGGAATAGGCGAAAGCGACGGATGAGCGCTGGGCTCAAATACTGTAGCACGAAGCTTTCGTCGCGATAGTTGGCCCAGGCATGACGCAACACGCCGTAACCGTCTCCTCCGCCGGCGATGTCGGGAAACCACTCCCGGTCCTCATCCGTCGGGTCCTCGCAGATGCGATGAATATCGCTCATCATCGCGAAGCCAAGCGCGTATGGGTTGAACCCGCTGAAGCGCGGGTCATCGAAATCCGGTTGAAAGACGACGCTCGAATGCGAATGAAGGAATTCTAGCATCGAGCCTTCCGTGATTTGACCTTTGTCGTGTAGCCGCCGCATTATCTGGTAATGGACAAAGGTCGCACATCCTTCGTTCATCAATTGCAGCTGTTTTTGCGGATAAAAGTATTGCGCAATCAACCGGACTATACGAACCAACTCGCGTTGCCAATCCTCGAGCCGCGGAGCCCGCTTCTCGATGAGATACAGCAAATTCTCCTCGGGTAAGCCGAGATCCCGCTTGATCTCCTGCAGGCGTGCTTCGGCGTTGTCGGGATCCTCCTTGTCCTTCCCGGCGCCGGGTACGGTGCGCCATAAATCGTTGAAGGTCGCCTCGGAGTGCGCCCGCCACTCCTCGGCGCGGCGCTGTTCCTCCGCAAGGTTGGGCTTGCTGCGATGGGCGTAACGGTTGACCCCATGGTCCTTTAGTGCGTGTGCGGCATCCAAAACGCGCTCGACTGCCTCGACGCCGTATCGCTCCTCGCATTTGGTGACATAATCACGCGCAAAACTCAGATAATCAAGAATTCCGTTTGCATCGGTCCACTGCCGAAACAGATAGTTGTTCTTAAAAAAATGATTATGGCCGAATGCGGCATGGGCGATGACAAGGGTCTGCATCGTCATGGAATTTTCTTCCATGATGTAACAAATGCAAGGATTGGAGTTGATCACGATTTCGTAAGCGAGCCCCTGCAGGCCGCGACGGTAGAGTGTCTCATGAAAGGCAAAGCGCTTACCGAAGCTCCAATGACGGTACATCAGCGGCAAGCCGACCGAGGCGTAGGCATCGAGCATCTGTTCGGAGGTGATCACCTCGATCTGGACGGGATAGACGTCGAGCCCAAGCTCGTCGAGCGCAATCCGCTCAATCGCATCGTAGACCTTCCGCAGGCTCGGAAAATCCCAGTTCGGACCGGTGAAGATCGGGGTCGCGGCTTCGAGCCGCAGTCCGGAGTCAGGCACGGATACCCCCTTTTGAGAACAATTCGTGAAACACCGAGAAAATCTGCGAGGGGTCGTTGACCCGGCGCATGACAAAATGTGGATGGACCGGCGCCACCTCGCTATAGGCCCTCCACAAATCGCTGTCGCGCGACAACCCAGTCAGGCTCCCGCCCATGCCGTCGCCGACTTCGACATAGGCGAAGTATTGGCACAACGGAAGGACTTCGCCGCCGAGCAGGGCCACGCAACGCCCACTGTCGGCGCCGTAATTGTCACCATCGGAAGCCTGCGCCGCATAAATGTTCCAACGGTCGGTCGGGTAGCGCGCCCGCGCAATCTCCAGCATTTTTTCGAGCGCCGTCGAGACGACCGTGCCGCCGGTTTCGCGGCTGTAGAAGAACGTCTCTTCGTCCACCTCCTCTGCGGTGCTCGTGTGACGGATGAAGACGATGTCGACGTGCCGATAGCGCCGGATCAGGAAGACGTGCAGCAGCATGAAGAACCTCTTGGCGAGATCCTTCATTGCCTCGGTCATCGATCCTGACACGTCCATCAGGCAGAACATGACCGCTTCGGTATTCGGGCGCGGAACGCGCTCATAGCGATTATAGCGGACATCGAGCGGATCGATGTAGGGGATAATCTTGCTGCGGTGTTCGAGCCGGTCGAGTTCGCGCTGGAGCCGTTCGGCCTCTTCCTCGGCGCCCCGCGCGCGGGCGTTGTCGATCGCCTCGCGCAGCGCGTCGAGTTCCCATGCCTTGGGCCGGCGCAGCGAGATCCGGCGCGCCATGCTGTTGCGCATCGTGCGCCGAATGCTGAGGTTGGCAGGGCTGCCGGTAACCTGATAGCCGGCACGCTGCAGATCGACAGCGAAGGTTTCCTTGAGACTCTTTTTGACGAGATCGGGAAGTTCGAGATCCTCGAAGAACATGTCGAGGAACTCTTCCTTCGATAGCGTGAACTCGAAGGCGTCCTCGCCCGATCCGTCCGGGCTTCCTTGCGAACCGCCGCGTCCCTCACCGCCGGTCGGTCGGGGAATCTCGTCGCCTTTCACATACTCCTTGTTCCCCGGCACGACATGCTCGGTTCGCCCGGTACGCCGGCTGTGATGAAAGATCGGCTCGGCGATCCCGCGCGTCGGGATCGCCACTTTCTCCCCCTGGCCGACATCGGCGACTTTGCGCTTGCGCAACGCCTCCTGCACCGCCGATTTGACCTCCGCGCGGGCCCGGCCCAGAAAACGCTGCCGGTTACTGAGGCTCTTCCCCTTCGGATTCGGCCGACGGTCGACGATGTTCATGGGCTGTCCCCCAGGCGGGGCCATGATCGCCTACCCCGCCTTGTTGACGCGCATGTACCACTCGACCAACCGCCGGACCTGCCGCTCGGTATAGCCGCGCGAAACCATGCGCTCGAGGAACTCCGCGTGCTTCTTCTCGGTTTCGGTATCCTTCTTCGTGCCGAAGCTGATGACCGGCAGCAGATCCTCGACCTGCGAGAACATGCGGCGTTCGATAACCTCGCGCAGCTTCTCATACGAGGTCCATGCCGGGTTGCGGCCGGAATTGTTGGCGCGCGCCCGCAATGCGAATTTGACGACCTCGTTGCGGAAGTCCTTGGGGTTCGCGATGCCGGCCGGCTTCTCGATCTTCGACAGCTCCTGGTTCAGCAGTTCACGGTTCATAAGCTGCCCGGTGTCGGGGTCCTTGTAGTCCGAATCCTCGATCCACGCGTCGGCGTAAGCGACGTACCGATCGAAGAGGTTC
>JAFAHQ010000287.1 GCA_019237135.1 Alphaproteobacteria bacterium | reverse complement strand
CTCGCCGCGATCCTGGCCGCCGATGTGGCAGGCTATTCGCGGCTGATCGGCGCCGATGAGGGAGGCACTCTCGAACGCCTCAGAGCGCTGCGGCGCGAGCTTCTCGACCCGAAAATCGCCGAGCACCGCGGCCGCCTGGTCAAGACTACCGGCGATGGTCTGCTGGTCGAATTCGCCAGCGTTGTCGACGGACTGCGTTGCGCGACCGAAATCCAGGCGGCTATGGCGGAGAGGAACGCCGCCGTGCCGGCCGACAGCCGCATCGAGTTCCGCGTCGGCATCCACCAAGGAGACATCGTCGTTGAGGACGGCGACATCTTTGACGACGGCGTCAACATCGCCGCTCGGCTCGAAGGCCTCGCGGAGTCGGGCGGCATCTGCGTCTCAGCTCGCGTGCAGGAGGACGCCGCGGGCAAGCTTGATCTCGCCTTCCATGACCTTGGCGACCAGCAGCTCAAGAACATCGCCCGCCAGGTGCGGGCCTATGCGATTGATCTCGACGCCGTCGGGCGCCCCGGTCCCACCGCCACAACAGTGCCGAGGCTCTCGATCGTGGTGCTTCCCTTCGCCAATCTGAGCGATGATCGTGAACAGCAATATTTCGCCGACGGCATCACCGAGGATCTGACAACCGATCTGTCGCGGATCCCGGACATGCTAGTGATCTCGCGCAATACCGCGTTCACCTATCGCGGCAAGACGGTCGATACGAGGCAAATCGGCCGCGAGCTTGGGGTCCGCTATGTTCTGGAAGGAAGCGCGCGTCGATCGGGTACCCAGATCCGCGTTAGCGCCCAGCTGATCGACGCCGAGAGCGACACGCATCTGTGGGCCGATCGGTTCAACGGCAGCACGATCGATTTGTTTACCCTGCAAGACGAGATAACGAGCCGGATTGCCGTGACGCTCGGCCTTGAGCTCGTCAGAGCGGAGGCCGCTCGGCCGACGCACGACCCGGATGCGCTCGATTATATTCTTCGGGGGCGCGCCGTATCCGCCAAGCCGAGGTCGCGCGACAACTATGCGGAGGGAGTCGATCTCTTCGAGCGCGCGCTGGCGCTCGATCCGCAGTCCTCCGAGGCACAAAGCTGGTTGGCGCTCTCGCTTACGGGCCGCGTCTTGAATAATATGACCGATACGGCCGCGGCTGATATGGCGCGTGCACAAGGCTTGACCGCTCAAGCGTTAGCCGCGTTGCCCGACAGTCCGCTCGCGCGTTTCGCCAAAGGCGATCTACTGCGCACGCAGCGTCGGTTCGCTGAAGCCATTCCAGAATATGAGGCGGTGCTCGCATCCGATCGGAACTGGGTGAGAGCATTGTTCGCTCTCGGACAGTGCAAAGCCATGACCGGGTCGATCCAGGAAACCGTTCCGCTCCTAGAGCAAGCCATTCGCCTCAGCCCTCGTGATCCCATGCTCAGCGGTTTCTATAGTGAGATCGGGCGAGTGCATTTGCTGCAATCGCGCACAGACGAGGCTATCCCTTGGCTCGAAAAGGCGCGCAACGCCACTCCAGCGCATCCGTCCCTTCGGGCGTGGCTTGCCTCTGCCTATGCCCTCAAAGGCGAGACCGACCGCGCCGCTGTCGAACTCGCGGAGGCCCGGAGGCTGAGCAGCGGTCGGTTTTCGAGCATCGCCCGGACGAAGGAGTGGTACTGGACACCGGCGATCGGTGCCCTGCTCGAAACCACTTTCCTGGCCGGCTTGCGCAAGGCGGGGATGCCGGAAGAATGACTCCGACCCGCCGCCTTGCCGCGATCTTGGCAGCTGATGTCGCAGGCTACTCACGACTGATCGGCGCCGATGAGGAAGGTACCCTCTCGCGGTTGAGGGCGCACCGCAGCGCGCTGATCGATCCCAAGATCGCGGAGCACCGAGGCCGCATCGTCAAAACCACCGGTGACGGAATGCTGGTCGAGTTCGCCAGCGTCATCGACGCGCTGCGCTGCGCGAGCGAGGTGCAGACCGCGATGACCGAGCGCAACGCGGCCGCGCCGGTGGACATGCGGATTGAGTTCCGGATCGGCATCCATCAGGGCGACGGCGACATTTTTGGCGACGGCGTCAACATCGCCGCCCGGCTCGAAGGCTTGGCCGAGCCCGGCGGCATCTGCGTCTCGGCGCGTGTGCAAGAAGACGGGGCGGGCAAGCTCGACCTCGCCTTCGAAGATCTCGGCGAGCCGGAGCTGAAGAACATCGCTCGGCCGATCCGCGTCTTCCGCGTCGCGAACAGGGGCGGAGCCCAGTTACCGGAGCATCCCGCCATGCTGCCATTGCCGGACAAGCCCTCCGTGGCGGTGTTGCCGTTCGCCCATATGAGCGCCGATCCCGAGCAGGAGTTCTTTGCCAACGGCATCGCCGAGGACGTCATCACCGCGCTGTCGCGCTATCCCTCCTTGTTCGTGATCGCTCGCAACTCGTCCTTCACCTACAAGGGCCGCGCGGTCGACGTGAAGCAGGTCGGACGCGAGCTCGGCGTGCGCTATGTGCTCGAAGGCAGCCTGCGGAAAGCCGGCAACCGCAACCGTGTGACTGCACAGCTGGTCGAGGCTGAGACCGGCAAGACGTCTGGGCCGAGCGCTTTGACCGCGAGCTCGCCGACATCTTCGCGGTGCAAGACGAGATTACCGAGGCGGTGACGATCGCTATTGCCCCCGCCATTGCCCACGCCGAGCGGCAGCGGGCCATGCGCAAGCCGCCGGAAAGCCTCGACGCCTGGGCCGCCTATCAGCGGGGACTTTGGCATTTGAGCCATGTCACCGCAGGCGAGAAAGCGCTTGCCGAGAAATTCTTCCGTCAATCGATCGAGCTGGATCCGACCTTCGCGGGAGGTCACGCCGGCCTTGCCTACGCGCTGGCCAATGCGGGGAACACTTTTCAGCAGATGGACTTCAACGACGCCATGGGAGCGGCAGAAGCGTCGGCGCGACGTGCGGTAGCGCTCGATGCTACCGACGCGGAAGCCCACGCCGTCCTGAGCGGGACGCTGGCGGGACGCGGCGACATGGCCGTCGCCCTTATCGAGGCGGAGCATGCGCGCTCACTCAGTCCCAACCTGGCGTCCGCCCATGGTGCGCTAAGTATGCTGCTGATCTATTCGGGCCGAGCTCGCGAAGGCATAGCGGCTCATCAAACATGCGCGCGTCTCGATCCGCGCGACCCGCGATTGGGATGGCGGCTGCATCGGGTTGCCCTGGGCCACTATTTCATTGGCGAATACGCTCCCGCCAGGGATGCGGCGGAGCTAGCGATTAACGCCGTCGCCGAGAAATTCTTTCAGCGGGCGATCGATCTCGATCCACTCTTTGCGGGGGGATACACGCGCCTTGCCTTGGCGCTCAACCAAGCGTGGGGGCTATTTCACACACGCAGTTACACGGAAGGACAAAGCGCAGAAGAAGCGGCGGCGCACCGCGCCGTCGCGCTCGATGGTGGCGATGCAGAAGCCCGCTCGCGTCTCTCCTTTGCGCTCATCTGGCGCGGCGATCATCAAGGTGCGCGGGCCGAGGCCGAGCGGGCATTGGCCATATGTCCGAACCTGGCCAGCGCGCACGGAGCGCTTGGCGTGGCGCTGGCCTACTCGGCCGGACCAAGAGAAGGGCTTGCGGTACTCGAAACATGTATTCGGCTCGACCCGCGCCAGCCGAACCTGAGTGGTCGATTGAGCCAGGTGGCGATGGCTCTTTACTTCTGCCGCGAATACGCGGCGGCGGTCGAGGCAGCAAAGCGGGCAATCCAATCATTCCCGGATCGTTCGGTTAATTACCGCTGGCTGGCCGCGGCGCTCGGCCAGCTTGGCCGAAGCGAGGAAGCCAAGAAAGCACTAGAGCGGGCCATCGCGGTCGCGCCGGATTCGTTCGATATGTCTGTCCGCCACCGCGCGCCGTGGTTTCGACCGGATGACCATGCCCACATGCTCGAAGGGCTGCGCAAGGCCGGCTGGCAGGGATAAGTCGGCCCGCGGATCGAAAACCGTTCGCTAAGGGGCTTTCCGGGCGTTGGCAATTTCGATCAGGTGATCCACAGCCTTTGCCAAACCCGGCAGATGCTCCGTTACGATGTTCCAGGTCGCCGAACTGTCGGCGCGCTGGTATTCGTGGCGCAGCAAGTTGCCGATGGCGGCGATCTGACGCCAAGGGATCTCCGGGGCGAGCGCCTTGTAATCGTCCGGTATGTGGCGAGTTGCCTCGGAAATTATTTCGAGCCCGCGCTCCACGGCTCGCTGCATAGCCCAGCTCTGGGCGAACGTGTCGTATGCGACACTCTA
>JAFAHQ010000282.1 GCA_019237135.1 Alphaproteobacteria bacterium | reverse complement strand
CTCGCGCACGCGGTCCAGCGTCTTGTCGTCGCTGTTGCGCGCGCTCATCACCGCAGCTCCCAGCTTCATCGCCGATTCACGGGCGCGATGGCGCGCATTCGGTTCGTCGTCGGCCTCATCGTCGCCGTTCGCCTCCGCGCCGCGGTTTGCGAGCAGCTCGCGACCGACGTCGGTGATCGTGTAGACCCGCTTCCCATCGACCTGCTCGGAGGTGACGAAGCCGCCGTCCTCGAGCATCTGCAGTGTCGGATACACCGACCCCGGACTCGGCTTCGCGCCGCGCCGTTCGGCGATTGCGTGCATGATCTCGTAGCCGTGCTGCGGCCCCTGCGCGAGCACTTCGAGGATCGCGAACTTCACGTCCCCGCGCCTCATCCGCTGGATCCACCCGGCTTCCCAGCCGTAGTCCTTGCCGTGGCCGAACCAGAAGCCCCGCATCCCGCCGAACCCGCGCCGGTGACCGTGCCGGCAAAACGCCCGACCCAATTCATTCATCATGTCGCGATACTATAACGATATATCGCGAAGTGTCAATAGGCCCTCGCCCGAGGAGCGCCTTCGGCCGGCATGGAGGGCAACCGCGCCAGTCGAATAATAGTCCACAATTAACCCATTAAGTGCATATAGGGGCTTTAGCAACTCATATATGAACCATGGAATCTTGTCGCCGCGGGAAATTTGCGAAGCCGTCGGCCGCCGCGCAAAAGAACGCCGCCTCGCGATGGTAATAAGGCAGGTCGATCTGGCCGAGCACACGGGGATACCGCTCAGCACAGTCAAGCGCTTCGAAAACGGAGGAAACGCCAGCCTCGAGACGGTCGTCCGCATTGCATACGTCCTTCGCGCGGAACGCGAGTTCGGTGAGCTCTTTCCTCGATACGAGGCGCACACGCTCGATGAAATACTAGCGGCGAACCGCCTCCGCCAGCGTGCTCGTCGACCGTCGCAATCTCGCGGACGCAACTAGGAAACGATTCCCTTTACTTTGCCCCCGAGTGCTACTCGCGGAAATCAGCGGCGACGAGCCGCGGTCATCGGTGTGGTTCGTCGGCTCTTTCGAGGTCGTCGATTTCTTCTTTGGAGACCTGGAACAGGCGCGTCCTAAGTCCTCAAATCGTTTTGCCGGGGTCATGCTGTTCGTGGCTCATGGAAATCGTCCATTCGTAGCCGCACCACGTTTAGGGCAAATAAAAATCTGATCGTGTACGCCTTGACTGAAGCCGCAGAAGGTGGTCCGCCCCTTTGCTCCTTCACCTTCTACGTCGATGAAACCGGCAACGTAGAATCGGTAGTGCCCTGCCCTAAAATCGCGATACTCAGCGCGAGACACGGCCGGACCTGTAAACGGTATCCCGCGACTTTCATGCGGGCCAATTTCGGATGGAATAGGCGGGCTAGCAGCGTAAACCCTTTCGGCTTCGCGTCTCGCCCGCTCCATTGCGGCGTCCTGCAACGCAGGGTTCGCAGACACAAAATACGATCCCATCGCCACCCTGGTTTCGAGCCTGAAAGAGCTCGGGTTTGTATATGCAATCGTCGCAAACAGTCGTTCCCGTTTACCTTCCAGGTGGTGAAGAATCGTGATGTCACCTACTTGGAGTACAATTTCGTCTGGCTTCGGCCAAACGGCAAACCCCATCCATGCGAGACTTGCGGCGAGAATGGCAAAGACAGAGGCTCGTCGCCATGCAGTCAGTTCAACCCATTTGGAATTCCAAAGCGGATGCGCGAGTAGTGCAAAAATCGCGCATAACGCAACCGTGATCGTGAGCGGCGTCTTCGGGATCAAGAAGAGCACCAAGGCCAACGCCGCAGAAAGCAGCACCAGCCACATATCGACCGGCTTCTTTGGTGACTCGGGCGGGGGCGCGGCAATTCCCGCGTCGGAAAGGCCCATGGGCTTACCCTCTTCGCCCGGGTCGCTCGTTTTGGCCCTCCCCGGTACCGTTGTCCGCTACGTTAGCCCGGCTCAAAGAACAATCCGGGCCCTGGTGCACCAGTTCCTTGACAACTGAAAAGCCCCTGAGCGAGTCTTAGCCTATATGGAGCGATTTTCCGACCAGCTGCGGACGGCGATGGCCGATTCGGGGCTTAGTGCGGCTCAGCTCGCCCAGCAGGCGGGGCTGACCGAGGGGGCGATCTCGCTGTTGCGGAGCGGGCGGCGGGAGCCGTCGTACCGGACGGTGCGGGCGCTGTCCGCCGTGCTGCCGGGGCTGCGGCGGCGGTTTTCGGCGGAGCACGACGCGATGGCGTCGATCGAGGCGGCCATCGGCGATATCCGCGAGGGGAAGATGGTCGTCGTCATGGACGACGAGGACCGCGAGAACGAGGGCGACCTCGTCATGGCGGCCGAGAAGGTCACCCCTGAAGCGATCAACTTCATGCGCAAGCACGGGGGCGGGCTCATCTGCGTCCCGATGACCTCCGAGCGGCTTGACGCCCTGCAAATTCCGAACATGGTCAACGACAACACCGCGCCGCTCGGCACGGCGTTCTCCGTCTCCGTCGAAGCGCGCGGCCGCGTCACCACCGGGATCTCCGCGCAAGACCGCTCCAACACGATCCGCGCGCTGATCGACCCGAAGTCCGGACCGTCGGACTTCCTACGGCCCGGACACACCTTTCCGCTACGCGCGCGCGAAGGCGGCGTGCTCGTGCGCGCCGGGCAGACCGAGGCGTCGGTCGACCTCGCCAAACTCGCCGGGCTGTACCCGGCCGGCGTGATCTGCGAGATCATGGACGAGGACGGCTCGATGATGCGCCGCGACAACCTGCGGCTCTTCTCCGAGAAGCACGGCTTGAAGATGATCACGGTCAAAGACCTGATCGCCTACCGAATGCGGCACGAGAAGCTCGTCGAGCGGATCGCCGAGTTCACGCTGCCGACCGTGCACGGCGTCTTCCGCGGGATCGCGTTCGAGACGAAAACCGACAAGACCGCGCACGTCGCGCTCGTCATGGGCGAGATCGGCGACGGCAAGGACGTCCTCGTGCGCGTCCACAGCGAGTGCCTCACCGGCGACGCGCTGCACTCGCTGCGCTGCGACTGCGGCCCGCAGCGCGACGCTGCGCTGACCGCGATCGCGCGCGAAGGCCGCGGCGTCTTTCTGTACCTACACCAAGAAGGCCGCGGGATCGGCTTGGCCAACAAGCTGCGCGCCTACGCGCTGCAGGACGCCGGCGCCGACACCGTCGAGGCGAACACGCTGCTCGGGCTTCCGGCCGACAAGCGCGACTATGGGATCGGCTCGCAGATTCTCGCCGATTTGGGCGTGCGCGAGATGCGGCTGCTGACGAACAACCCGAAGAAAATCGCCGGCCTGGAGGGCTTCGGGCTGACGATCAAGGACCGCGTTCCGATCCAGATCCCTCCGACCGCCCACAACGTGCACTACATGGAGACGAAGCGCGAGAAGATGGGCCACATGTTCGGCGCGCCGAACCCCGCGGGCTCCGAATGAAAGCCGACAAGAAGGCGCAGAAGAAGAGCGCGCTGCCCGACGCGAGCGGCAAGCGCTTCGCAATCATCGTGGCCGACTTCTACACCGACCTCGCCGCGCAGCTCGAAGACGGCGCTCGGCGCGGCTTGCGTGACTGCGGCGTCGCCGACGATCACGTCGAGATCGCGCACGTCCCGGGCTGCTTCGAGCTGCCGATCGCGGCCCGCCGCTTGATCTCCGACGGCGACTTCGACGGCATCGTCGCGCTCGGCGTCGTCATCCGCGGCGAGACGCCGCACTTCGACTACGTCGCCGGCGAGTGCGCGCGCGGCATCATGAACGTCCAGCCCGCCACCGAGATCCCGATCGGTTTCGGCGTCCTGACGACGGAGAACCGCGCCCAAGCCGAAGAGCGCGCCGACCCCAAGCGCGGCGACAAAGGCTACGAAACCGCGATCGCCGCGGCGACCGTCGCCGTCCTCGAGCGCAAGCGGGAGAAGAAGCGCGTCGGCTTTCGATAAGCGCGGTGCCGTCCAGCGCGCCCCGCACTGGACGGCGTCGTGCCGCTCGTCCGCGGTACCTTGTGCTTACGCTGCGGGGCACTTTTCCAGGTGCGCCCACACGGGAAGCGGCTGGTTCGGTGTACGCGCAAACGCCGCCAGCAGCATCAGGTTCGGGGGTCGTAGGCCGCGGAACCATGAACGGGTCCTCGCATCCGCATCGGCCGAGACCGTAACCCACGCGTTTCCAAGGTCATCCAGAAAGACGAACCCCTGCGTCTTATCGCCGACCTTCAGTTGGGCTGCCGCGATGAGCGACGCTCGGAGAAACTTCTTTGCCTTCACGTCGTACGCCGTCGCGTTGTCGTAGTAGAGGTAGCGATTTGACGTATGCGGGCAAATATTCGGCGACGGGAGGGTATCGGCGCTCGCGCCGGACGACACGGACAGCAACAGTGCCACAAGAGCCGACGTGGTAAGTGAGGTTGCTCTGGCCATAGGGTCAAGGCTCCTTAGTGCGTCATCTGCTTGAGACTGGACCAGCATTGCACTGCCGTCTTTCCGGCGGGAAGTGACGGTATTCCCTTGACCGGCGAACCGTTCTGCTGCAGCTGCTGCGCCGTCGTGTTCGGAGCCGCATTCAAGCCGAACGAGACGCCAAAACCGGTCGAATTTGCATAGCTGACGCTGACGGATGGTGACCAACTGAGATTGGGGTTCGCTTGGAAGTAGTAATACCCCCATTGATCTTGATAGAACCAACCGATCAGCGTATCATTTACCATCAGCTGCCCGCCCGCATTGTACGGGAAGCCCTGCGACACAACCACTTCGTTGACGTTGGCCACCTGCGCGGGTACGCCGTTGCGCTGGTACGGAAGGTTGTCGTGATAGCCATACCCTGACCCAGGATTATTTCCGCACTTCTGCCCATCGGTCGGCGGGGATGGATAAATGGCGACTTGATCGCCGGTAGAACCTCCTTGGTTCGTTTCGCCCCCGGTTCCACCAGTCTCCGGGGAGCCGCTATCGCCGCACGCTGCGCTGTTCGGATCGC
>JAFAHQ010000280.1 GCA_019237135.1 Alphaproteobacteria bacterium | reverse complement strand
GAGTTCACTTTGGCGGTGGCCGAACGCGAAGCGACTTTCCGTTTCCTGGTCTCAAACCTCGATGTCGCTTATTCGCTGTCCGGAACTCCCTCTTCGAGCTCCTCAAGCCACACCTTGGCGTTCGCGTCGGATGGGGCGCGCCAGTCGCCGCGCGGCGACAAAGAGCCCCCGGAGGAGATCTTCGGACCGTTGGGCAGCGCCGAACGCTTGAATTGGCTCAGTTGGAAGAAGCGGTAGAGAAAGACCCGCAGCCACTGCTTGATCTCGGCAAGTGTATAGGCGCGCCGCGCCGCTTCCGGCGTGTTGGCGGGCCATCTGCCGCACTCGGCATCGTGCCAGGCGTTCCACGACAGATAGGCGATCTTGGAGGGTCGGAAACCGTGACGCGTCGCGTAGTAGAGGTTGAAGTCCTGCAAGGCATACGGCCCGACGACGCTCTCGGTCGACTGAATCGCGCCATCGGCGCGTGGTGGCACCAGCTCGGGAGAGATCTCGGTGGCTAGGATGTCATGGAGGATCTGCACCGTTTCCTTGCCTAGCTCTCCCGATGCAGCGACAAAACGGATCAGATGCTGGATCAGGGTCTTGGCCACCGACGCGTTGGGGTTGTAATGCGACATCTGGTCGCCGACCCCGTAAGTGCACCACCCGAGTCCGAGCTCCGAGAGGTCGCCGGTGCCGACCACCAGAGCGCCATTGTGATTCGCCAGCCGGAACAGGTAATCGGTGCGCAACCCGGCCTGCACGTTTTCGAAGGTCACGTCATAGAGCGCTTCCCCCTTGGCCGAGGCGTGACCGATGTCGCCGAGCATCTGCCGCGCCGCCGGCCGGATATCGATCTCGGCGCCGTTGACGCCGAGTGCCTGCATCAGCCGCCACGCATTAGCCTTGGTCGCATCGCTCGTCGCAAATCCGGGCAAGGTGTAGGCGAGAATGTCGCTGCGCGGCATCCCCAGCCGATCCATCGCCCGCGCCGAGACGATTAGCGCCTGCGTCGAATCGAGCCCGCCGGAAACGCCGATGACGAGTCTTTTCAAGCCTGTCGCCGCAACCCGTTGCGCCAGGCCCTGGACCTGGATGTTGTAGGCTTCGTAACAATTCTCGCGCAGCATCGCCGGATCCGATGGCACGTACGGAAACCGCTCGACCTGCCGGCGCAGCTCGAGTGGTTCGCCGGGTGCTGCGAAGTCAAACGAGATCGCCCGGAACGGCACACCCTTGTCGCCGGTGGAGCGCACGCAGTCGCCGAATGTGTTGGTGCGCATCCGCTCCTGGCGGATGCGCCCGAGATCGACATCGGCGATCGCGACCTCCGGCTCGGGCGAAAAACGCTCGGTCTCGCCCAAGTCCTCGCCGCATTCGAAGATCCCGGCTTGGCCGTCCCAGGCGAGGTCGGTCGTCGATTCGCCGGCGCCGGCAGCGGAATAGGCGTAGGCGGCGATGCAGCGCGCCGATTGCGAGGCACAGAGAAGACGGCGCATCTGCGCCTTGCCGATCGTGATGTTGCTGGCCGAGAGGTTAAGGAGGATCTCGGCTCCGGCGAGCGCCGCGGCGGTGCTCGGCGGCTGCGGCACCCAGAGATCTTCGCAGATCTCGACGTGAAACGTAAAACCCGCCTCACCGCGGGCGGCAAACAAGAGATCGCTGCCGAACGGGACTTCGCGCCCGGCGATCGCGATCGACCGGCCGGTGACACGGTCCCCGGAGGTGAAGTGCCGCCGCTCGTAGAATTCGCGGTAATTCGGCAGAAACACCTTGGGAACGACACCCAGCGGCGCGCCGCGATGGATCACAACGCCGCAATTATAGAGGTGCCCTTGCGACCTGAGCGGCGCCCCGACGACAAAGATTGGAAAGAGCTCGGCACTCGCACAGATCAGCCGATCGATCTGTTGTTCCACATCGTCGAGCACAGCGTCCTGAAACAAGAGATCGTCGATCGCGTACGCCGAAAGACAGAGTTCCGGGAACACCATCAAGGCGACCCGTGCGTGGTCGCCCGCGGCGAGCAGGCCCAAGACATTCTCGGCGTTGCGCCGCGGTTCGGTGACCGCGACATGCGGCACGCAGGCGCCAATGCGGATGAACTGATGGCGGTAAGGCGAGAAAAACGATGACATCCGGCTCCGCGCTCGCACGATCGGCTGCTCGCATCAATCTGGGCAGCGGGGCAG
>JAFAHQ010000271.1 GCA_019237135.1 Alphaproteobacteria bacterium | reverse complement strand
CACGGCGCGTTGCAATTTCCAGCGCCGGCTCATGGCTTCTGCTTCAATACCGCGCGCCTCGGCTTTGGCCGCCTGCAGGTCCGCCTCTGCGGTGTCGACCGCCGCTTTCTTCTGAGAGACCGCGATCTGATAGGGCTCCTTGTCCAGTTCAGCGAGAAGCTCTCCCTTACGCACACGGTAATTGTCATCCACCAGAACCCGGGAAATCTGCCCGCCGACGCGGGGAGCAACGAACGTCACATGCCCGTTTAGGTAGGCGTCGTCCGTCGAGACGGTGTTGAGCGCAAAGCGGATCCAGGGAATGCCAAATGCGCAGGCGACTAGCAGAATTAGGGCGCCGAGCACGCCCATCAACAACCTTCGCCTCCGCTTGGAGCGACGATCCGGCGCCGGGATCGTCTGCGCTGATTTCGTTTCGTGCTCGATCGAGACGCCTTCTCCGGGCGAGCGCGTCTCGATCCGACCCGCCTCCTCCCTCTTCGCATCCAGCTTCTCGGTTATCTCAACGGGCATGGCGTCCAACCGCGTATTTGAGCCGACATTCCCCCGAATTCCGGGTGGGTTTTGGGGCGATAATCGCCCCTTCGAGCTCTTTGGGGAAGTCCGCGTCGGATTAGCCGACGGTTAGGCCGAATACGATCGGCGATTTTGAACAGAGTGTCCTTCACGCGATCCCGGACGATCCCGCTGGCGAATGCCAGGCGTCACGGCTGGATGTTGGAGGCTGGTGTTGAAGTTCGACGGCGCATGGTGAGCCGGGGCGAGGGCTTCGTCGACAACGTCTCGTGCCACCAGCCGGGCAAAAACATCCGCGTCGAATGGCGATCGAGGGGTCGCTCGATCGAGGTTAGACATCGTCTCGCCTGCCGAGGCTCGAGCGGTTCTTCACACCACCCGGATGCTCTGGGTATGCTGGTGATCCGAGCGGAAACCGCTAGAGCGCTTTAGCCGTCGTCCCGGTCAGGATATCGGCCTTGCGGTTGAGCGCGGCGATCAGACCGTCGATGCCCTCGTTCCTTAAAATGGTAGAGAATTCCGAACGGCGGGTCGCCACCTCGCTGATCGCGCCGTCAAGGTAAATGTCGGAGATTAGCCAGCTATCTCCATTGCGGTGCATCATGTAGTCGACCTTGACCGGCTCGCCACTAGCTTTGATGATCTGGCTCTTCACCATCACTCCGGACGCGGCAGGCTGTTCGCCGGTCACCTCGAGCTTCTGCCCGGCATAGCTGTCGAAGCGGTCGGCATAGGTCGCCGAGATGTAGCGCGCGAAGCTTTCGGTCATCTGCTGGCGCTGCGCCTCGCTCAAACCAGCCCAGGATGGGCCGACCGACAACCGGGCCATCGAGGCGATGTCGAAGCTACGGCGAATGACCAGATCCAGTTGCGTGAAGCGCCCGCTTTGTCCCAAGATCCGGCCGTTTTTCATCGTGCTAAGCAATACCTCGTAGAGGCCCTGCACGGTATCACCACCGCTCGCCGGGGTGGCATGGACCGGATAGGAAAGCATACCGAGACCGAGTCCTGCGCCGAGAGCCAAGGCTTTCCACACCAGTGTCTTGGAAAGCGTCGTCCTGCCCATGTCCAGGTTCCTCCTTTAGAACGTGGATCGACGCTAACAGGGCCCTTCAGACCGTGCCATTGCACCTGCGGATGCACGGATGCCGCCGGAGAATGATTCCTGTTATACCTTAGTTCAGGATGGCTCTAAGAAAGCCTTCGCCGCGGCGGTGAGTGAGCTGGCCGTGAGAAGAGGTATCGTCCGTGGAGGTAGGCCGGATCCCTGTGCCGGTCTAGCAGGTCTGAGATTTTTCCGTCGTGAAGCTCAGCTTGTCGGCCATCCGAGCCAGGTCAGGCAGAGAAGCCGCCTTCATCTTTCGCATCACCTGGCCGCGATGGACCTTTACGGTGATCTCGCTGATACCGATTTCGTAGGCGATCTGCTTGTTGAGGCGGCCGGTCACCACCGAGGCCATTACTTCGCGCTCGCGGGGAGTAAGTGTCTCGAAGCGCGCCCGCAGCTCGGCGATTACTTGTTCGTTCTCGAGCCAAGCACGGTCTCTCGCGAGCCCCAACTGGATCGCGTCCAGCAGATCCTGATCACGAAACGGTTTGGTCAGGAACTCGACCGCTCCTCCCTTCATCGCCTGGACGGACATCGGGATATCGCCATATCCGGTGATAAAGATGATCGGGACATGAATGTTCGCCGCCGCGAGCTCTCGCTGAAAATCGAGACCACTTCGGCCAGGCAACCTGACATCGAGCACAAGGCAGGCGGGTCCTTCCGGGCGGCCTTCTTTGACGAATTCCGGCACCGAAGCCAACGCCTTGACCTGCAAGCCCACGGAACGCAGCAAGCCCTCGAGCGACTCACGGATCCCCGGGTCGTCATCGACGATGATGATGGTCGGCCGCGCAGACATCGTTCGCGCTCGCTGCAATAGAGGCGCCGCAACTCTCGGGCAGCGGCGATCCCGCAAGCGGAACATCCTAAAATCGTGCGCTCGTAGGAGAAAGGCTTTTTATCTCGGCCGCGACGCGCACGACCAGCCTCGTTCGCCCCTCGCAACAATTTTGTTTAAACCTAAGTATAATCGCCCTCCGCTCGATTTTGTCTTATCTTCTCAAAATGCTGTCGAATATCCCCCCATCCGATAGCCCGGATGGCAGCCCGTTCGTTGTCTTGGACCCCGGACGAAGGAGTTAAAGTGGCCACAGCCAAGCCCCTGATCTCGGTCGTCGACGACGATGAGTCGATGCGTGAGGCGGTCAGGGGGCTGATGAAGTCGTTGGGATACACGGCCGAAGCCTTTGCGTCTGCAGAAGAGTTCTTGAGCTCCCGTCAGGTTCCACGCACCTCCTGCCTGATCGCGGATGTGCAGATGCCGGGGATGACGGGGCTCGAGCTGCACCGCCACCTAGTCGCTTCGGGAAAGACCATACCGACCATTCTGATCACGGCTTACCCTGACGACAGCATGCGGGCACGCGCGCTGGAGGATGGCGTCGTTGGTTACCTGAGCAAGCCGTTCGACGAGAGCGACCTGCTCGCTTGTATCAACTCGTCGCTCCCCGCCGACGCCCCATAACACGCCGGCTCGACTGTTAGCCTTGGCCGGCAGCCACTCGCCCGCAGCGATACTCGCGGGACGAAGCGGCGCGTGATCGGGGCACGCGTGACTGGAAAACGCCCTGCAGGTATGAGAGATTTTGCGCCGATTGATGGTCGATGCGCCGGAAGGCCAAAGACAGGCGCACTGCTCGCAACGGCGATGAAGCCTATAAATCCCCGAATGTTGTGCCGCACCGCAGCTGCGCTGTCGACCGGCTGCGCAGGATTGGCATTGCTGACCTGGATCTTAGTTGCGTCCGATTTCAGTCATCCGGCAACGGGCGCCCTGCTTTACCTGATCGTCATCGTGCTGCTGTCGATAACGGGGAATATAGCGGCCGGGCTCGGCTTGGCGATAATCGCCACCTTTTGCTTGGACTATTTTTTCACGGAGCCGCGCTTCAGTTTCCAAATCAACGCGACGGAAGATGTGATCGCGGTGGCCGCCTTCGCACTGACAGCCGTGGCCATCGCCGTCCTTGCCGGTCGGGCGCGCAGGTCGGGAGAAACGCGGGCGCTGAAAGATCGGCTTCAGCTTATCATCGACACAATTCCGGCAATGGTCTGGAGCATTTCGCCCAACGGCTCGTCCGACTTTTTGAATAAGCGATTCCGCGACTATACCGGCCTCTCCTTGGATGACATACGCGACTGGGCCCGGGCTGATGCACTACATCGCCCCTGGATGAATGCACTACATCCCGACGACCGCTCCATGGATGATTGGAGCGCAGCGCTCGCGCCGGGAGAGCCGTTTGAAAAGGAGGCGCGTCTGCGGCAGTTCGACGGAGAATATCGCCGGTTTCTGTTGCGCTTTGTCCCACTGCGCGACGAATGGGGTAGGATTGTCGAATGGTACGCAAAGAGCACCGACATCGAGGATTTGAGGCGGGCAGAGGAGGAATTGCGTCGGCGCGATGCTCGTCTGCGCGACGCGCAGATGGCGCTCGCCCACGCCAATCGCGTGACGACCACGGGCCAACTGGCGGCTTCGATTGCCCATGAAGTCAGCCAGCCGATCGCTGCGGCGCTGACCAACGCCAATGCCGCGCGGCGCTGGCTCGGTGCCGCGCCGCCCGATCTGGAAGAGGTCGGGCAGGCACTCGATCGGATCATCAGGGACGGCATCCGAGCTAGCGATGTCATCGGTCGGATTCGCGCGCTTGTGCGGAAGGTGCCACCACGGCACGACCAGCTCGACATCAACGAGGTGACGCGCGAAGTCATCGCGCTGACGCGCGGCGAGCTGCGCAGCAGTGGGGCTTCGTTGCAGACAAAGCTGGCGGACGGCCTGCCACTTATTCCAGGAGATCGGATCCAGCTTCAACAAGTAATGCTCAACCTGATTCTCAACGCATTAGAAGCGATGAACGGATCGAGCCAGACGGCGCGGGAGCTGCTGATCGGAACCGAGCAAGATGGATCAGGCAGCGTTCTTGTCGCCGTAAAGGATTCCGGCCCGGGTCTGAAGCCGGAGAGCCGGGACCGGCTCTTCGAGGCCTTCTACACGACCAAGCCCAACGGCATGGGCATGGGACTGTCGATCTGCCGCTCGATCATCGAGGCACATGGCGGACGCGTGTGGGTCACGGCAGACCAACCTCACGGCGCCACCTTTCGGTTTACCCTGCCTCAGCAGCAGGAGGCCGCGTGCTAAGCAGGCGCCCGGTTTATAATGGCGTTAGCAGTCACCGGTAAACCGTCTAACCGCGAGGCTCGGTCGCCGATGGACGGTCCGAGTAAAACTCGCTGGCGGCACCGAGTTCAGCCGCTGACATGCGGCGCGCGATGTTGCGCATCTGCTCGCCGATGTCGTTATGCCGGGCGTTTAATGGCCGGTAGAGAGCATCGAGGTGAGTGAGCTACTTCTCGACATCGCGCGCGATCTCAAGCTGGTGATTTTCGACTGCGACGGGGTGTTGGTCGATAGCGAGCCGATCATCAACCAAGCTCATGCCCACGTGCTGACCGCTTGCGGCTATCCGATCACGGAACGGGATCTCGTCGAACGCTTCTGCGGCATGAGCGATCCCGAAATGCTCGGCATTATCGAGCATCAATGGGGCCGCGCGCTGCCCGCCTTTTATGCCGAGCGTGTCGGATTAATGATTGAGGCCGGGTTTCATCAATCGCTTGCAGCGATCGACGGAGTTGCCGAAGTGCTCGATGCGATGCCAGTGCCCGTCTGCGTTGCATCGAGCAGCAGTCCGGAGCAGATCCGTCACAAACTAGAGTTGACTGGTCTCCTCAGACGGTTTGGCGAAAATCTGTTCAGCGCGGCGATGGTCGCACGCGGTAAGCCAGCGCCTGACCTGTTTCTATATGCCGCGAGGCACCTCAGAACGGCGCCGGACCGTTGTCTCGTTGTCGAGGACAGCCCTGCAGGTATCGATGCCGCAGTCGCCGCGGGTATGACCGCGATCGGCTTCTCTGGGGGAAGTCATTGCGGGCCCGAGCACGGGGCGCGCCTGCAGGCGCGGGGAGCGGCGCTGGTCATCTCCGATATGCACGAATTGGCGACTGATCGCGGGACTCGGCAGGATTGCCGCGGCGGAACGGCGGACGATGGCGGTCGCCTGCGGCGCCCATGTACTGCACGACGGCTTCGCGACCATGTTGATGATCAGCTCTCACATCGTCGTGCGATGGGCACCTGGGATGTCTACGGCCGACGCTACCGGGCGCCTCTTCTTCCTTCGGATGGCGCTGAATTTCCGCCTGCGAGATTTCCGTTCTTATTCGGTTGTTCCGCCGTCTAAATTCGTTGATCCGGCGAAAAATTCCATTGATCCGCGGGCTTAGCGAATTTGCGATCTAAATGACCGAAATAACGCACTATTCTGCCAGGTGATTCGTGCACTTCTGCCGAGAAAACACGATTTTCGCTGTATTTCGGCAATTGGCGTGTCAAGCGGCTACGGCGGGGGTTGGCTCCGACGCCGGCTCGAGCGCGGCGTCGATCACCTCCTCGACCCGCTCGGCCCACAGAAAACGCAGGGCGTTGCGGGCCGCCTCCGGGACCTCCTCGTAATCCTTGCGGTTGCGCGCCGGCAGGATGACCGCTGTAAGGCCGGCGCGGGCCGCGGCGACGACTTTCTCCTTGATGCCGCCGACCGGCAGCACCAGGCCGCGCAAGCTGATCTCGCCGGTCATTGCCGTGTCGCTGCGCACCGTGCGATTGGTCAACAGCGAGACGAGAGCCGTGAACATCGCGACCCCAGCGCTCGGCCCGTCCTTGGGGATGGCACCGGCCGGAACGTGGATGTGGATGTCGCTCTTGGCGAACATTGCCGGGTCGAGCCCAAGCCCCGATGCGCGCGCCTTGATGAGGCTCAGCGCCGCTTGCGCGCTCTCTCTCATCACCTCGCCGAGCTGGCCGGTCAAAATCAGCCGTCCGTCGCCGGGAATGCGCGTCGCCTCGACAAACAGAATGTCACCGCCGACCGGGGTCCAGGCGAGGCCGGTGGCAACACCAGGCACGCTCGTCCGCATGGCGACCTCGCCTTCGAAGCGCGGCGGGCCGAGGATCTCGGCCAGATCGCCCGGCTCGATGCGAACGTTTTGCGTGGTCCCCTCTGCAATGCGCATCGCCGCACTCCGCAGCACGGCGCCAATCTCCCGCTCGAGCTGGCGCACACCGGCTTCACGGGTGTAGTCGCGGATGATCGCGCGCACCGCGCCGTCGCCGATCTCGGCCTGCTCGGCAGTCAATCCGTTGGCCTTGAGCTGGCGGTCGACGAGATAGCGCCGGGCGATCTCAAATTTTTCGTCCTCGACGTAGCCCGGAAGGTCGATGACCTCCATGCGGTCGCGCAGTGGGCCGGGGACCGTGTCGAGGACGTTGGCCGTGGTGATGAACATGACCCGCG
>JAFAHQ010000211.1 GCA_019237135.1 Alphaproteobacteria bacterium | reverse complement strand
GTCTTGACCCGGTCGCCCGCCCGCTTCGGGATCAGCGATGGCGCCACCACAACGCATTCGTGCCCGCGCGCCGACAAGTGACGTTGGATGCCATAGCCGCACGGGCCCGCTTCATAACAAACCCGAAGCCGGACGCTGGCGCCGCCGAGCTTGCACATCAGGCGATCCAGGGCCGCTGGCGTGTTGGCAATCCGACCATATTCCCGGACCTCACCGCGTAGCCCGCCCTCGGCTACCGCCACGACGATCCCGTCCTTGTGAACATCAAGACCGACATACGTGATACGATCTCCCACGACCCGCCTCCTATGCATGAGGCTCGCACCGGCCAATCCGGCGCAACCCTCGCTACCTGCATACTGCGAGACGGGTCGCCCCGTACTCAGGCGGACATGTGGTCTAGAGTACCGCCGAGCTCTACGCCTCGGGCAGTTCGGCATGAATTGATCGCCAGATCCGCGATTACACCTTGCCGCCCGTTATCGGCCCCACGTCAGCAGTGGACCTACATCGGAGTGCTGCCGCAACGCTCGACGCAATCCGGCGACTGCCTATTCGACGATGACCTGACTGCACATCGACGCGTGCGGTGCGCAAATGTAATAATAGATGGCGGGCTCCGAGAAGGTGATCGCCTTTGATCGGCCTTTCTCCAATACGCCGGTATCCCACTTGGCTGTTTTAGGTCTGTGGCCGTGTGCGGGACATCGCCGACATTCGGGAAGGGGAGCCTCACCCCAGCGTCGGCACGGCTGCGGGCGATCTTGATCATGTCGACGGCGACAAACCACGCGAGGACGACAATGAAGGCGAGCGTTCGCAGAGAGGAACCCTGCCAGATTGTCAACTGGCCGGCCAGCCGTGTCAGCCCGCCTTGGCTCGAGTTTTATCTGGCACGCTGCGGGCATGAAGGGGCTCTTTGGTTAACGGTTATTTTGTCTTAACCCCTTGGAATATATGGCGACCCCGGCAGGATTCGAACCTGCGACCACTTGCTTAGAAGGCGAGTGCTCTATCCAGCTGAGCTACGGGGTCAGCGGGCTGCGCCGCCGCCTTATCGCATCGAGAGCCGCGAACGGCAATCCCCGTCGTTGCTCAGCTGCGGACTCGGTCGTAGCGGAAATTGTCGGCGTAGCTCTTCGGCTTCTCGGCGGCGGCGTGGGGCGCGATGACCGTGTAGTCGAGGCCCAGTTTGTCGGCGAAGGCGACCGCTTCTTCGCATCTGTCGAATCGCAGCTGCACCTGGTTCAGGGTATCCTCGGCGCTCGCCCAACCCATCAATGGGTCGGGCCGGCGGGGAGTCGCCGGTTCGTATTCGAGAATCCACTTGCGCGCCTGCGCCCGCCCGGATTGCATCGCCGTCTTGGTGGGCCTGTAGATGCGTGCCCGCGCCATCGATCTCTCGTCCTGACAAAATCAACGGACCTCGAGGTGGTCGGGGCGAGAGGATTCGAACCTCCGACATCCTGCTCCCAAAGCAGGCGCTCTACCAGGCTGAGCCACGCCCCGCGCTGAGGATTGCGCGGGTTTCTAATCGGTTCGAGAATGTCGTGCAACCACTGTGTGGCCGAGTGTAGCCCGGTCCAACTTGCAATGACTGGGGTTCTCCCAGACTATGCTAACAATATTTGAGATCGGCAGCAACAACGCTGCCCACAGCCGCATCGCGCTGCAACGGCTCAAGCACGCGGCCTAGGAGCTCCCGAATGTGAAATGGCTTGGCGATGAAATCATCGAGTTCGACATGTTCCACAAGCGCGGACGCGAACCCAGAGGTGAACACGCATTCGAGGCTGGGTTGCCGCGCGCTCGCCTGCCGCCTTGGGGTCACGCCGTCAAGCGGTCCCGGCAGCCGGATCTCGGCGACGGCCAGCGCAAACGCCTTCGCTTCTATCTAGCGCAAGGCGACACTTCGGTCCCCGAGCGCCGTGTTCGGCTCGGGTTTGTCCGATCGGAGCCCGCGTTTTTGAAGCTGATTTGGTCGGACTGCCCGAAAAAACTTTGATGCACCGAGGGCGCCAGAGAGACGATGCGATGCGCATGCCGCAGCACGCGCACTTATGAGCTAATTACGGAGGACCGTGAACAGATCGTCGCCCCGCAACTAAACCCGGATTAGCGGCTCGAACTGGTGCAGGGAGCCCGATAACTCTCTGGGTCGAAGCGGAGAGATCCACGCAGGACAAATCCCATCGGCGCAGATTATGAGAGCAAACACGCGCGCTGCCTCACTGCAATCGAAGCCAGCCTAGATCCGCCGCGCTACTGTTGCGTGCAAGCCAGATGGCGACGGGGATATTTGAGAGCAGGGCTACCTTTGCCGCGGGGTGAGATCAAGGGGCAGCACCCATTTAGGTGGCGAACATTATTTCTCCCATTCTTATCGCCTCGCGGCTGGTCGTGGTCTTCACGGGCGCGACCTTGGTCCAAAAGGAATTTCGCCTGAGTTGGCCTCACATGTTGGTGGCCACTGTAAGGAAGGTATTCTTGAGGTTGAGGCTGACGTTGACTGAATTCAGGGCCAAAAAGGAGCCAACTACGATCAGTGCCGAGATCAAGCCATATTCGATTGCCGTAACACCAGACGCATCTTTGATTAGCCTATTAAGAAAGATCACCATCGGCAGGCTCCACTCGGTTCGATCGTGCCGAGCGTCCACCCAAAAGTTTGATTGAACCTTAAGAATTCATCGGATTTTCTAAACCAGCGCACTGCATGACGCTTTGGATGAAAGCTCTTGATCCACATCTAACATACTCAACACCTCGTATGGATAGTCGTCGCATCGTCAACAACAAATAGCCGCACCCAACCGGTGACAGGATCGGTTCGCAGGACCACGCCGATGAGGGCGATCATTCGGCTCAATTCGGCACATCGTGCCTATGACCCGAGCAGTTGCCCGATCCAACGCCACTGATCGGATTTCGCGCAGGCTGCCTTGCAGGCATCGGGCTGGCATGGTTGATGCAGCGATGTTGGCGCCTCATAGGAGGACGCGATGATCGTTCGTTCCGCCCTGCCCTTGACACTCCGAACTATTCTCGACCGAGTTGGATTCGCCTTGATGCAGCAGGGCATCGGTCTTACCCGTGGGATCCGTCTTGGCCGCTGGCAGCGCATCATTGCGGCGCGCGGAGATTGGTCGGCAGCCTCGAACCCCACCTGGCGCAGCGCAATTCTGTTGCGCGACCGACCCGAGCGGTTCCACCGCTTCTGCCAAGACTGCGCCGAGGAGACCCCGCATGAGGGTTTTGATGAATTCGGCGCGGGCTGGTATGCCCAGATATACCGTTGCCATTACTGCCGGGAGCAAGGGATGAGGGTTTGGCCTCTCGCCTGGTGGTGAATACCGCTGCATTCTCCCAGGTCGACCCACATGGGACGCAAGGTACCCCATTTGGTACGCGGTGGCCGACGTTCCCCGAGACATTGCTCAGAATGAAACGCAAGCCTTGCCCGCAAGAGTGGCTCGCGAACGGCAAAATGACCATCGTCAACGATATGCTTGAGCGGTTCAAGCGCGGCTGTACGACCCTTTTAAACGCCATGCCATAAGCAGGGGACCGACCGATACGCTTGTCGTGGGCGTGATCGGTCCTCACAATCGCACCTCGATCGATCGAAGCAGGGGCAGCGGCAGCGATGACAAAGCCACGTCAATTGCACCTCGGTGCGTTTATGCGTCCAGTCGGCATTCATACCGCGTGGTGGCGCTATCCCGGTGCCTACGCCGACGCCAATTTCAACTTGAAGCATCTGATCCGTTTTGCCCGGACATTAGAACGCGGTCGGTTCGACGCGTGGTTCATGGCCGATCATCTCGCCGTGCTTAACATGCCGATGGCGGCGCTGAAGCGCAGCGCTACCGTCACCTCTTTCGATCCACTGACCCTGTTGCCGGCGCTGGCGATGGTGACCGAGCACCTCGGGTTGATCGCCACCGCCTCGACGACCTTCGAGCCGCCTTACATGATCGCGCGGCGCTTCGCTTCGCTCGACCATATCAGCGGCGGGCGCGCCGGCTGGAACCTGGTCACTACCTCGAACCCCGACGCGGCGCTCAATTTCGGGCTGACCGAGCACATGGAGCACGGCGAGCGCTACCGCCGCGCTCGCGAATTCTTCGACGTCGTGACCGGATTGTGGGACAGCTGGGCCGAGGATGCCTTCATCCGCGATGTCGAGAACGGCGTCTATTTCGACCCCGAGCGGATGCATGTTCTCGACCACGAGGGCGAGTTCCTGTCGGTGCGCGGTCCGCTGAATATCGCCCGGCCGATCCAGGGCTGGCCGGTTATCGTCCAGGCCGGAGCATCCGATGCCGGCCGACAGCTCGCGGCCGAAACCGCCGAGATGATCTTTGCCAGCGGCGGCACTCTCACCGACGCTCAGCGTTACTACGCAGATGTCAAGGGCCGAGCCGAGCGGCTCGGGCGTTCGCCCGAACACATCAAGATCCTGCCCGGAGCGCTCGTTGTGGTCGGCGAGACGGCAGCGGAGGCGCGCGAGAAACGGGCGTTGCTGGACAGCCTCGTGCATCCGGATAGCGGCATTGCCTCGCTGTCGATCGCGCTGGGACACGACGCGTCGGGCTTCGACCTCGACGGCCCTTTGCCGGAGATTCCGGAGAGCAACGCCAGCAAGAGCGGCCGCCAGCGGGTCATCGAGCG
>JAFAHQ010000170.1 GCA_019237135.1 Alphaproteobacteria bacterium | reverse complement strand
TACACGGCATTCGTGACGACCCGGGACCGGCTTTTTCGCGATGCCGAACCCTTATTGCGCATGGTCAAGGCGATCCGGCGGACACAGCAGTGGATCTATATCCGGTCTGCGCCAGAGATCGCTGAGACGATTTCATCGTTCTTCCCGGCGCTCGATCGCGACGTGCTGTCCGCCGCACTCGCCCGCTACCAGGCGCAGTCGGTGTGGGGACGCGATCCGTTTCTTCCCGAGGACGGTTTTGATCGCCTGCGGCGATGCCTCGTCTCGGGCGGGTTTATCCGTCGGCCGACGGCATACGCAGCTTGCGTCGACAATAGCCTCGCCCTGCGAGTCCTGACCAAATAGCTTTTGGGTACGACCCCGACATTCGTGCTGACCGTCAGCCTGGCGTCAAAGGCGATTCGCGATTTGTCTGCGGTGATGAGTCCACTACGCGGTCAGCCAAGCGGCGCATGCCGGACGATATTGCTCGGTCTGGCGAGCTTGGCCATTACCGCGGTCGACGTCCAGATCGCTGGCAGAACTGAAGCAAACTGCGGATCGTGCGGTCCTCCGAACTCGGCAACGCGCCACCTTGCCATACTGCGGCGGTTCGAGGCCCAGACATAAAACCGCAACAATTTCTCATGCGTCGTCTTTTTTCGGTGCGGCGGTCCTCCATTTATTGCAAAATATCGGCGCAGTGACCACGGTAGGTATGGGGGAAGGAGCGAGGGATCAGATGGCCACGTTGGACGAGATTGGACAGGAGAAGCAGAAGGTCTCCGAGCGGCTCGCGCGGCTCGATGCCGAACGGGCAAGGCTTGGTGCCCAACTCAATGAACTGGAAGTCGCCGAGCGCGTGCTGACTCGGTTCGGAAAAGTCGATACTACGGAAAGACGGAGACGAGGACGACCCGCCCGGACTGCGCCGCCGCCGGCCGCCGCACGCGCCAGAGGCCGGGCTGCGCAACCGGCACAGGCCGTATCGCTGAGCGATGCCACGTTGCGGGCCGTTCAGGCGCATGGCGAAGGCGCCACCCCCAGCGAGGTCCTCTCTTATCTCGCTCGGGAATTCGGCATGGCGGTTAGGCCGAACCATCTCGGTATTGCGCTGCAGCGCCACCGGCGCGCCGGGCGGCTCGAGAGTCGTGATTCGCGCTGGTTTCTGCCACACTCGGCGACCGGCTGACGGCAAATAGGCAAATAGAGGATGTGAGCCGGCGGCATCTGCGTCGGAGCCGGCACAAAACTCTTCGACGTCGCCGCAAATGTCGTCGCCAGTAGCGTCGGAGCGAGGTACCATGCCCGAGCTGCGTGACGAGCATTCGACCGATGAGTGGATCCGCGTCGGGACGCCGGAGGAGGTGGAGGCGCGGGGGATGATCGTCGTCCGTGGGGGCGCTTGTCCATTGCTCGTCGTCCACCACCGAGACCGCGTCTTCGCGATCGACAACCGTTGCCCTCATCTTGGTTTTCCGCTTCACCGGGGCTCGATCGAGGATGGCATTTTGACCTGCCATTGGCATCACGCCCGTTTTGACCTCGTCAGCGGCGGAACCTTCGATCTTTGGGCGGACGATGTCCCGACCGCCCCCGTCGAGCTCCGCGACGACGGGGCTTTATGGGTTTGCCAACGGACGCGCTACGCGGACGGTGATGCCCACTGGCGCAATCGCCTGCGCGAGGGCTTGCAGCACGATATCGATCTCGTCCTCGCCAAGGCGGTGCTGGGCCTCGGTGCCGGCCGTGTGGATCATCGCGCGCTGGTTCGCGACGCCGTGCTGTTCGGTGTCCGCAACCGCGACGGATGGGGTGTCGGCCTGACCATCGCCACAGCACTCGGCAACCTCGTTCCAAGCTTGCCCGAACAGGAAAGGTACCTCGCCCTCTTTCACGGTTTGCGGAGAATAGCGAGCGACTGCGACGGCGCGCAGCCACGACGCGACCGCGAGCCGCTGGCGGTTTGTGGCGCACGCCCGGTGCCTTTGCTCGGCCGCTGGCTAAGGCATTGGACCCAGGTGCGCCACCGCGACGGCGCCGAGCGCACTTTGCTGACGGCCATTGGCGGCGGCGCGTCGCCGAGCGAGCTCGCGGCGCTGTTGCTGACTGCTGTCACCGACCGCGTCTTTGCCGACGGCGGTCACGCTCTAGATTTCATCAACAAAGCATTCGAATGCCTCGACATTGTCGGCTGGCAGGAAGCAGCGGCTATATTGCCGACCGTCGTTCCTCAGCTCGTCACCGCGCGCGGCGGCGAAGAGCTGAATGCATGGCGCCACCCGCTCGACTTGGTGCGGCTGTGCGAGGCGGCCTCAGCCGCGTTGCCTGATCTGCTGGCAGCCGGTCGCACCGAACGTGGGAGTTGGCGGTCCCACACCAGCTTGGCGCGGCAGCTGCTGGCCGATGATCCGGAGGCGATCATCGCGGCGCTCGCAGAGGCGATGCGTTCCGGCGCGACCGCGGCCGATCTCGGCCGCGCGCTCGCCTATGCGGCAGCACTGCGGGTCGCCTGGTTCGGCACCGCCAACGAGCATTCCGACTGGGAGACAGCGCACCACGCTTTCACTTATTGCAACGCGCTGTATCAGCTGCTCAAGCGTATCACCGCCGACCAACCGGTGGAGTTGGAGAGCCCCGAACTGCTGCGCGGGGTGATTCACGGAGCGATGCGGCTCTATCTGATCCGTTTCCTGAACGTGCCGCTTGCGCGACTGCCCGGTGAGAACGGCGACCGCCTCGACGACCTGCCATGCGATGACGAAGCGCTGCGCGCGGCATTTCTCGCAGCGCTCGATCGTCAAGGATCAGTACGCGATGCCGGCCGCCTGGTCGCCCGCTATCTGACGCTCTGCCATCCGGCCGATAGGCTGATCACCACGCTGGCGCACGCGGTCCTGCGCGAGGACGCCGACTTCCACACCTACCAGATGCTCGAAGCCAGCGTACGGCAGTACCGGGAATGGGGCGATAGCGACGAAGGACGCCATATCCTGATCGCGGCGGCTCGCTATCTTGCTGCCCACTCGCCAACCGAGCGGGCGCAGTTGCAGACTGCCATGGTGGCACGCCGCCTCAGCCTGGGCGAGACGCTACACGAGACCGAGGCTGGGTGCTGACCGGCATTCGAACGTCTCAGATCTTCAGCAGCCGCTTGGCGTTGCCGTTGAGCAGCTTTTCCTTGTCCTCGGCGCACAGCGGCAGGGTCTCCGTCCACTTCGTTCCCGGCGGGTTATCGACGAACGGATAATCGACCGAGAATAGGATTCGGTCGATTCCCATTTCCATCATGCAGCACAGCAGCGCCGGGTCGGAAAAGAAGCCGCTCGTGGTGATGTAGAAGTGCTCGCAGAAAATATCGCGGAAGCTCCTGCCGGCCCTGCCGTCGCGTGCCAGCCCCATGCTGATGCGCCAGAGATAAAAGGGCAGGCCCTCGCCCATATGGCCGAGAATGATCTTGAGCCGAGGATAAGCATCGAACACGCCGCTCAATACCAGACGAAGACCTTGCGTTGCGGTCTCGACGGTGAAGCCCCAGGCGGCGCGCAGCAGCGAGGGATACTGCTCGACATAGTCCTTGTAATAAGCCTCGACGACGGCGGGGTGCGGTATCGCCGGATGCATATAGAGCGGCACGTCGAGCGCCTGCGCCCGTTCAAAGATCGGCCAAAACCGCTTGTCATCGAGAAAGCGCCCGTTGGTCAGGCCGTTCACTAGAGCGCCCTTGAACCCCAATCTGGTGACCGTGCGTTCGAGCTCGTCCGCCGCCGCTTTCGGGTCGGGGGTCGGGATTGCGGCAAAAGCTGCGAACCGGTCGGGATGAGCGCGGACCGCCTCGTGAAGCCGGTCGTTGGCGCCGCGCGCCAGCCGGACGGCGGTCTCCGCATCGAGCTTCTGCAGGCCAGGATTGGCATGCGACAGCACTTGCATGTCGATGCCGGCTTCGTCCATCTCTCTCAAGCGCAATTCGCCGACATCGTCGAGCCGTTGGACGATCCGCGGCGCATTGGTCGGCTCCTGGCCGACGGTATGACGCTTCACCTCGGGATCGAAATAATGCTCCTCCAAAGCAATGATGTAAGACTTTGTGGCCATTGCGCTCCTCCACTGATGCGGATGTTGTCACGGGGTTCTAACAGGCGGGGGTCAACCTGTCATGCGACGCGGCGTCCTACAGCTTGAGCAGCCGTTGGCGTTGCCGCTCAATAATTTCTCCTTGTCCTCGGCGCATAGCGGCAGGGTTTCAGTCCATTTCGTCGCCGGTGGATTGTCGACGAACCGATAGTCGACCGAGAACAAGATCCGGTCGATCCCCGTCTCCATCACGCAGTACAGCACCGCCGGATCGGAGGAGAACCCGCTGGTCGTGACGTAAAAATGTTCGCAGAAAGTGTCCCGAAACGATTTGCCGCCATCGCTGCCGCGTAGTCCGTGGCTGATGCGCCAGCGATCGCGTCCAGACCGCTGGCATGCCGCTTCACCTCAGGATCGTAGTAATGCTCCTCCAAGGCAATGATGTAGGATTTGGTAGCCATCCCTCCGCCTCCATGGCCAATACTCATTGCGGCATTCGTAGCACCGGCTTGATGGTCCTGCCATTGACCGCGTCCGCCACGGCTTGATTGATCGAAGCGAAGTCGTAGAAGGTGACGAGACGATCGATCGGAAACCGGCCGGCGACGAAGAGATCGACAAGATGTGGGATGAATAGGTCCGGCCGGCTGTCGCCCTGGATGACGCCGCGCACGATCCGCCCCGCCTGCAATGTGCTCATCTCAAACGACACTTCCACACCTCGCCGGGCGCTGCCGACGAGGACGCAGGTGCCACGCGTCAAAAGGCAATCGACGGCCTGGCGAAATACTGCCGGCAATGCCGATGTCTCCAGCGCGAAATGGACACCGCCGCCGGTTATCTCCCGGATCGTCGCTACCGCATCCTCCCGAACATTGTCGATCGTGTGGGTCGCGCCCAGCGACCGGGCGAGCTGCAGCCGATTGGCCCGGATGTCGACGGCGATGATTGGCTCGCAGCGCGCGAGCTTTGCCGCCATCAGCCCAGCGAGACCGACCGAGCCGGCGCCGAACACGACAAAAGACTTCCCGGCCTCCGGCTGCATGACGTTGAGCACAGCCCCGGCCCCGGTCTGGAGGCCGCAGCCGAGGGGACCAAGAAATTCGATCGGCGCATCACGGCGCACCTTGACGGCATTGCGCGCCGTCGTCAGCGCATAGGTCGCGAACGAAGATTGCTGAAAAAACGAGCCATAGACTGGCGCCCTGTTCCGCCTCATTGTCGTCGATCCGTCCGCCCGTGCGCCGCTGGATTTCAGCTCGCGACCGCGCCGGCAATAGGACCTTCGGTCCTCGCGACAGTGCTCGCACCCGCCGCACCACGGAAACGACATTACGACGTGATCGCCCGCGACCAGATACTCGACCGCGCTGCCCACCGCGGCAACGATACCCGCCCCCTCGTGACCGTAGACGGCGGGATAGGGCATCGCGAAATAGCCGTCCCGGGCGTGCAGATCCGTGTGACAGATACCCGTGGCGGTGATCTTGACCAGCACCTCGTCGGGCCGCGGCGTGTCGAGCTCCAGGCTATCGAGCTTGAAAGCGCTCGACTTCTCTTCCATCACTGCGGCGGTGACGCGCATGCCGGCTCCCTCTCTCACAACCGCTTCTCAGAGATTCAGATGCGCGGCACGGCGCCGGTAGAGTTCGTCATCGGCATAGCCCATCGTCTCGGGGCGGCCGCGCCCCAGCATGACCTGAAAGTAGACCGGCTCGAGGCTCTCGTTGTGATAGCCGTGAATGACACCCGGCGGGCAAGCAATGCATTCCCACGGCCCGAGCGTCCGGCTTACTCGCCGTCCGCCTTCATCTTCGACAAAAACCGTCAGATATCCTTGAAGGACGAAGAAGACCTCTTCGACCTCGTGTGTATGCGGCGCGTTGCCCTGCCCCGGCGGCGCATACATGACGCTGAGGGTAAAGGCGCGCGCCGGGATCACCGTCGGGTCGTCGTGCTTGCCGGACCCGCCGGCGCCAATGAAGCGATGCTGCGCGCGGCGGTAACCGTCGATCTTGGCGTCCTCGAAGGCTTCCCAATCGCCCTTCTTGTCGCGAAAGCGACCGATGTAGCGCTCCGCGATCTCTTCGAGCGACAATGCGACGATTTCGGGCGGCATCTCGTGACGGGCTCTGGCCATCGGCTTACTCCCTGAGTTGTTGCTGCATCTCGTGCGCGGTTTCGATGAGGTGCCAGATCCGGGACGGCGAAAGCGGCAGCTCGTGCGGCTGGACATTGAGCGGCGCGAGCGCTGAGGCCACCGCGTTGGCGATCACCCCGCCCACCGGAACGACGCCGCCTTCACCGGCTCCCTTGGCGCCGAGCGGGTTGATCGGCGACGGGTGTGTTTCCGTCACGACGGCGCGGATGCTTGGAAAATCGCTGGCGGTCGGCAACAGATAGTCGGCGAGAGAGCCGGTCATCAACTGCCCTTCGTCGTCGTAGACGAGGTGTTCGAGCAGCGCGCCGCCCAACCCCTGGACCACCGCGCCGACCATCTGGCCCTTCAATAACATCGGGTTGATGATGCGCCCGACATCCTCGACGGCGACGTAGTCGACGACTTCGACACCGCCGGTCCGCGGATCGACCGCGACATGGGCTGCATGCGCGCCGTAGCTATAGGCATGTCTGCTGTTGGCGAAGCTCTCTTCGGCCGAAATTCCCCCGCCCGCAAGTTCGGCAAAGCTGACGGACTTGCCGTCGGGGGTGGCCGCGAGGCGGCCTTCGACGAGCCGGACCGCACCCGGTTCGCAGCCAAGTTGCCGTGCCGCAGCGGTACGTACCGCCTGTTTGAAGCTCTCGGCAGCCAATAGGATCGCCGACCCGCCCATCACGACGGCGCGCGAATGAAACGAGCCAAAGCCCTCGCGGACAAAGGCGGTCGAGCCGTGAAACACGCCGCGGATGCGATCTATCGGTATCTCCAGGGCGTCGGCAGCAATCTGCGCAAAGGCGGTTTCGAGACCTTGCCCGACCGCCGAGGAGCCGACGAAGATCGAGACGGTACCGTCGGACTCGAGCTCAATCCGCGCATTCTCGCGCGGGCCAGCAGCACTACCCTCGATGAAACACCCGATCCCCAACCCCTGATAGCGGCCATCTACCAGCTTTCCTTGGAGCTTTGACTTTTCCGCCCAGTCGATCTCCTGCAGACAGCGATCGAGAGTCAGTCGATAGTCGCCGCTATCGAACGCGTCCTTGTGCTCGTAGGGGGTGATCGTCGCGATCGAATAGGGCATTTCCGCCGCTGTCAAAAGATTGCGCCGGCGGAATTCGACGGGGTCGATGCCGAGATCGCGGGCGACGATGTCGAAAAGCCGCTCTCGAAAGAAATCCGCCTCGAACCGCCCGGGTCCGCGATAGGTGCCGACCGGGGTCTTGTTGGTCAGCAGCAGCGACGCTTCGATGCGGATGTCGGGTATGCGATACGGGCCCGACAGGAACTGGGCGATATTGCGAGCGCCGACCATCCCGTTGGTCCGATTGTAGGCTCCGACATCGACATACACGTCGCCTTGCAGAGCGACGATCGTGCCGTCGTAGCGGCAGGCGATTTTCAGCTCGCATTCGGCCTCGCGCGCATGGTTTGCCGCGATCAAATGCTCGCGGCGATCCTCGATCCACTTGACCGGACGCCCGGTGAAGCGCGCCGCAAACGGGATCAGAAAATCTTCGGGGTAAAATTCGCCTCGAACGCCAAACCCGCCGCCGACGTCGTTTTCAACCATATCGATCGCGTCTTCGGCGAGACCCATCTGCTCGGCGAGGATACGTCGGTTGAAAAATGCGACCTTGCTCGCTCCCGATACGGTGAGCCGGCCATGAGCGGCATCCCACTCAGCCAGCACGCCGCGGGGTTCCAGCATCACCGCCGTATGCCGCTGTACCGCGAAGCGCTCGCGCCGGACGTAATCGGCACGGGCCCAGACGCGACCCGGATCACCCTTCGCGGCAATGTATCTAATCGCGAGGTTGGTTCCGGTTTCTTCGAAGAGCAGCGCCTCGGCCTTCGCGGCGGCGTGGCGATCGGGCACCGGCGGCAGCTGTTCGATGTCGACGCGGATCAAATCCAATGCGTCTTCGGCTATTGCGGCGCTATCGGCCAGCACCACGGCGATCGGCTCGCCGACGTAGCGGACCTTTCTCTCGGCAATGACCGGCTGATGATAGGGTACGAGAACCGGCAAGGGCTGCAGCCGTATCGGGATCCGCGGTACCTGGCTGCCGATCTGCGCCGCAGTGATGATGGTGTGCGCGCCGCGGAGCGCCAGGGCTGCCGTGGCGTCGATCGAACGAATGCGCCCATGCGCGCGAGGACTGCGCAGAATGGCGGCGTAGAGCAGTCCCGGGCGTGACAGATCGCCGACATATGTTCCCTTGCCCCGAAGAAAGCGCCGATCCTCAAAGCGCTCGACCGGACTGCCGATATAACGGTTGGCGATCATCTCTGTCCCCGATGCGCGGCGCAGAGTTCGTTACCAGCTGCTGATCGTACCACATTGTTTTTCGCTCCCTGAAGGCCGTGCGGATTTCGTTGATAGGCGACGCCGAATTCGTTGTTCCGCGACGTCTCAAATACCGCTCTAACCGATTGATCTAAGGGGTTATTTAGCGCTTGGGATCGAGTATTTTCGGGGGTGCAGTCGCGATTTTCGTTGTTTTCATACACTCTTTCATACACTCATTGCTGCCGTTTGTGCTTGCCGGATCGCCGCCAGCACCCGGCGCGGGGTGATCGGTGTCTCGTTGACCTCAGCTCCCACTGGGGCACCCAGAGCGGCGAGCGCGTCGCGGACTGCATTGGCGATCGCGGCGGGTGGGGCGACCGCACCGCCTTCGCCCATGCCCTTCATACCGTATTCCGTCGCCGCGGCCGGAGTGTGTAGATGGCCGATCTTGATGGCCGGCAGTTCGGCCGCACCTGGCATCAGGTAGTCCGCCAGCGTGCCGGCGAGCGGCTGGCCAGTTTCGTCGTAGGGAATCTCCTCGTAAAGCGCCGTGCCTATGCCCTGGACGACGCCGCCTCTGATCTGACCTTCGACGATCATCGGGTTGACCATCGTGCCGCAATCCTCGGCGACCGCGAAGTCGAGGAGCTCGATAAACCCGGTCTCGGGGTCGACCGCGACGACCGCACCATGCGTCGCGTAGGAGAACACTCCGGTGCCGATCGCCGGCTCATAGGTCGCGGTCGCGTCAAGCAGAGGATCGACGCCGGGCGGCAATCCGTCCATCCGCAGATGGGCAACCCGGGCGATCTCGGCAATCGACACCGAGCCTTGCGGGCCCAACACCGCGCCCTCGGCGCAACGCACCTGTGCGGGATCGCATTGCAACAGATGAGCGCCAATGCGGCACAGCTTGTCGCGCAATAGCCGGCTCACGCGCGCCACGGCACCGCCCGACATCACCATGCTGCGCGAGGCGAAGGTGCCGAAGCCGAAGGCCGTACTCTCGGTGTCGCCGTGACGCACCGAGATCCGCGCCGGGTCGATGCCGAGCTCGTGCGCGGTAATCTGCGACAATGTCGTCTCGAGCCCCTGACCATGTGATTGGATACCGACCATCAGCACGACACTGCCATCGGGCAGGATTCGCGCGGTGCAGCTCTCGAACCCGGGAATGATCGACGCCCCGCGGGCGACGAATTCCGCGGCACCATGTGCGGTCTGCTCGGCGAAGGCAGCAAAGCCGATGCCGATCAAACGGCCGTCGGGTTCACCGAGCTGCTGGCGCGCGCGGATAGCAGGCAAGTCCAATAGCTCGGCACAGAGACGCACGCTCTCTCGATAATCGCCATTGTCGAGCCGCATGCCGCCGACCGTGGTGAACGGCATCTCTTCTGAGCGCACCATGTTTTCCGCCCGCACCGCGACCGGGTCACGCCCGACCGCCCGGGCGACCTCGTCGACGATCCGCTCGATCGCAAAGCACGCTCCCGGGCGGCCGACCCCGCGATAGGGGCCGAGCGGCGCCTTGTTGGTCGCGACCGTGTAATGCCGCGCACGGTAATTGGCGATCGTGTATGGGCCCGGCAGGTTACGCGCCGCCATCGCCGCTTCCTGGTAGGGCCCTTGCGGCCACAGCCCATAGGCGCCGGCGTCGACAACGATCTCGGCGTCGACCCCGAGGATGCGGCCCTGACGGTCGGCATAGGCGGTGACCTTGTAGTGGTGGTCGCGGGTGTGCGCTGCGCTTAACAGATGCTCGCCACGGTCCTCGACCCAGCGCACCGGGTAATCGAGCTCCAACGCCAGCGCCGCCAAAATGACCTCTTCCGGGTAGAGCCGGGCTTTTGGCCCGAACCCGCCGCCGACATCGGGAGCAACGACGCGGATGCGGCGTGCCTCCATATCGAGGAATTCGCCGAGTGCGACGCGCAACGTGTGCGGCGTCTGCGTTGAGGAATAGACGACGACCTCGTCGAGCCGATGATCGCGACAGGCGAGCACGGCGCGGCCTTCGAGCGGCGCTCCCGACTGCCGCTGCATGCGAAACTGGCGCGTGACCGTGACTTCCGCCGCGCGCGCGGCGGCGTCGATGTCGCCGCCTTCCACCACGCGCTCGATATAGAGGTTGTCACCCCACTGTTCGTGGATCAGGTGGCGGCTGCCGCGCATGTCGCGCGGCGCGTCGACCACCGCGTCGAGCACCTCGAACTCGACGGCGACGGAATTGGCGAGGTCTTCGGCCTCGCCGCGCGAGGGAGCAACGCAGACGGCGATCGCTTCGCCGACATAACGCGCCTTGTCGGTTGCGAGTGGCGGCCAGGCCGGAGCCTTGGCCCCGGTCGCCTGCGAAGTGATGCGTATCGGTTTGATGCGCGGCAGATCAGCCGCCGTGAAGACCCGGCCGCGAGCCCCGGGCGGAACCGAGACCGATCTGATCCGGGCATGGGCATGCGGACTTCGGAGAAAGGCGACATCCATGGTGTCCGACAATTTGATGTCTGCCACGAATTGGCCGCGCCCATGGAGATGTCGGGCGTCTTCCTTGCGCAATAGCGACGCGCCGATACCGTATTGATCATTGGGCATTCGGTGCCTCCTTGCCGATCTCCTGCGCAGCTTCAGCGATCGCCGTAACAATGTTGGTGTAACCGGTACAGCGACAGATGTTGCCGGCGAGGCCGTCGCGGATCTCGCGCTCCGAACCAGCTCGCTTGCGCAGGATCAGGTCGCGCGCGGTGATCAACATGGCCGGCGTGCAATACCCGCACTGCAGCGCGTGGCGCTCATGAAAGGTCCGGCGCAATGCTGCAACGACCGGATCGCCGGCAAAGCCTTCGATGGTCTCCACAGAGCGATCGTCGCAGGCGACCGCGAGCATCAAGCACGAGCGCGCCGGTTCGCCGTCGACCAGCACCGTGCAGGCACCGCATACGCCGTGCTCGCAGCCGAGATGGGTTCCCGTCAAATTGCGGCGTTCCCGCAAAAAATCGGCCAGCGACAGGCGCGGCGGCACGTCGTCCGCAACCTCACTGCCGTTGATACGGACATGGATCATGCTCATACCAACACCTGCTGGACGGCGCGCATTGCGGCGACGGTGTGCAGGTTGCGCTGGAAGTCGTCGAAGTGCCGGTCTGATGCGCGATCAAGATCGCCGCTAATGGTGCCGCGCAGCGCGTCCGGGTCGCGAGGGCCCTCAGCGACCAGCCGCGAAGTGTCGGCGAGCACCAGCGGTGAACCATTTGCCGCACCCGACACAACACGAGAATATCCGCGCCGGGGGTCGGTGACGACGACCGCCAGCGCGCTGGCGAACTCTCCCGATTTGCGGCAGAGCTTGACGTAGCCGTAGCGAGCATCGGGAGACAGTTTGGGCACGCGCGCGCTCTCGAGGATTTCGTTTTGAGCAAGCTTTGTCTGGAAGATCCCGGTGGTGAACTCGGTGCATTTGAGCGAACGCCGTCCGCTCGAGCCGTAGAGGACCACCTCGGCGTCGAGCGCCGCGAGAACCGCCGGCCACTCGGCCGCGGGGTCCGACAGAGCGAGGCTGCCGCCGATCGTGCCGCGGGTGCGGATCGCTCGATAGGCGAGGGTCGAGGCGACTCGCGGCATCAGGCCTCGCGACGGATCGGCAACGCGCCGGTCCTCGATCGCGGCGTGGGTGACGCAAGCACCGAGGGTCACGGCATCGGAATAACTCGCGACTGCGTGAAGCTCCGGCAGACGCGCGATGTCGATCAGCAGCCCGGGCGAAGCCACGCGCAAGTTCATCATCGCGACCAGCGACTGCCCGCCCGCAATCACCCGCGCCTCGACCGAAGCATGTGCCAGCAGGTCGACCGCCTCTGTCAGGGTGCGCGGCCTCAAATAATCGACAGCCGGAGCTTTCATCGGGGCCTTAATTTCGGCAACGATGGGCGGACTGCACCACCCGCCGGCAGCGCTGTCAATTGATAAGCGATCGAGATCGGGCGCTCAGCTGCCGCCGTAAAAGGGACTGTCGGCGACGGCGGCGCGGGCGGTCTCAGCGGGCATCAGGCGCACGTAGAAGGTGTTGCAGCCACCCCACGTCCCGCAATCCTCGTCAAGCCAGCTCCACAAAGACAGGATTTTGGCGTACACCTCCTGCCCCGCGGCGAGATCGATCGCTGCGAACTGGTTGACGTCGCGACCCGCGCTGTCGACCGTGACGGAATAGTGAGCCGGCGCCAGGTCGCGGTAAAAGGCGCCGCCCGGCTCCGATATCCCGACGATCTGCTCGTTCAATCTTACGTAGGGGCGCGCCAAGCTTTCGTGAGGCTCGTAATCCCGATAAAACCACAGCCGACCTGCCCCAGCCGGGACCGGCGGGATCGCCACCGAGCTTGTCGGCGGCAATTGAGCGCAACTCGTCGCGACCACCAAGAAGGCGGTCGCGGTGCCGCGCCACAGATGGGGCCGGATAGCCGCGCGCTTCGGCATTCCCCCCTCGGCGAAACGGCTAATTGCCGCCGTAGAAGGGACGGCGGGCGGCATCGGCTCGGGCGGCTTCAGCGGGAATCACTTGCGTGTAAAAGTTTTCGACATCTGCGCCTCCGACGTCGCCACCCAGCCATTGCCCCTGAGACAGAACCTTGACATAGGCCTCCTGTCCAGCGGCGAGGTCGATGTCCGCGAACTGATTGACATAGGTGCCGAAATAACTGTCGACTGTGACTGCGTAGTGTCCCGGTGAGACGTCGCGATAAAAGACCCCGTTGGGTTCCGAGATCCCGGCAATTAGGCCGTTCAGCCTGAGATATGGACGCTCTTGAGTCTCGCGTGGCCCGCCATCGCGATAGAACCAGAGCCGTGCGCCGCCGGCCGGAACCGGTGGGATTGGTACCGAACTGGTTGGCGGCAATTGAGCGCAGCTCGTCGCGATCAGCAAGAGGGCGGTGCCGCGCCACCGATGTACGGAGTCCATCTCTGGCATTTGCTGCCCCGTGGCGAGGATCAGCCGCCACCGTAAAAGGGCGTGCCGGCGATGGCGGCGCCAGCGGCGTCGGCGGGGAAGAGCTGGGTAAAAAAGAGGGCGCGAGAGCCAATGTAGTCACCGCCGCCCACTCTTTCGCGCATCGACAAGATTTTGATAAAGGCCTGCTGTCCGGCGCCGAGGTCGACCTGCGCAAACTGATTGGGATAGGGGACGCCATAGCTGTCCACGCTGACGGCATAGTGTCCGGGCGGCACATCGCGGTAAAAGGCTCCGTTCGGCTCGACGATTCCGGCTACTTGGCCGTTGAGCCTGAGATACGGGCGATCCTGGCTGTCATACGGCCCGTCATTCCGGTAGATCCAGATCCGGGCCGAGCCGGCCGGCACCGGAGGAATCACCGTCGAGCTCGTCGGTGGCAGCTGGCTGCAGCTCGTCAGAAGTAAAAGGAGGCTCGCCGCGCACCGGTGCAACCAACGTGGTCGGACACCAGGGTTCATGGACATGGCCCCTTCTCCGGTGATGCTTATGGGACAGCTGGCACTCGAGAATTATTCCCAACCATCATGAAACACGGAATAGCGAGTTTGCACGTTGTTCGACTCGTCAGCCGGCGTCTCGGCCTGCTGATCGGACTGATCCTGGCGGTGACGCAAGGTCAT
>JAFAHQ010000323.1 GCA_019237135.1 Alphaproteobacteria bacterium | reverse complement strand
CACTGCCCTGTTTGGGACCCGATCCGCGTAACCCATCTGGGCCAGCGGTCATCCGACCGCACTCACAAAGGCCGGACATATGACTGCAACCGACCAGAGCCATTCGCGCTGCCACGCCCTTGCGAGACGGGGGCCGTCCACATATGGATTCCCGCTTTTTCGCGGGGATGACGAACAACCCGCGGAGACACTGTTTTTGATTTCTCGCAGAGCTTTCACTTGTTTCGCAACCAGTACTCGGCTGCAGCGGGAAATACGGTCTGACAGCGCGTCGCCTGAGCCGGCCCATCGAGCGTGTCGGCGGCAGCGCGCCAGACTGCGTAGTGCGGTGCAGCTCGATGCGCCTCCAACGCCGCCTGATCGCGGTACACTTCATAAAAGTAATAGACATTCTGGTCCTGCTCGTCCTGCAGAACGTTGAAGCGCATGCAGCCCGGCTCGTCTCCCTCGGAACCGAGAGCGTCAACCTCGATCGCCTTCAAGAAGCGCTCGCGCGCGTCCGGCTTTACCTTGACCTTGACCCACATCGCCAGCATGCGGCCCCCTTTCTGTCAGCTACGCGAACTCAAATATCCGCGTCTTCGGCCGATGTCGACTCCGACCCCAATTTCAATTCGAATGGGGCGTTGCTCAACGTGGAGGCCGCGATGGTCTCACTCACTCAGTTCGTCGTTTGGATAATCGTCGGTCTACTCGGCGGGAGCATCGCCGGGCTGATCGTCAGGCGCGAGCGCAGGGGCTTTGGCATTTGGCGGAATCTGGGCGTGGGCCTGCTCGGCGCCCTGATCGGCGGTCTGCTGTTCTGGCTGCTGGGGCTCTTCCCTGGGCTTGACGCGGTGAGGATCTCGTTGCGGGACATCGTCGCCGCAATCGTCGGATCGTTCATCGTGCTGCTCGCGCTGTGGCTTTGGCAGCGTTGGAAGAAGTCGCCCTAAGCGGAGCTTACGGCTGAAAAGAGTGGCTAGGGTTGATCGCGCTGCATCGGAGAGTTGCGCAGATCGGCGTAGGATGCCCGTCCTGCGATCGGTAAAGTAAAATTACCACTAGGAGATCTGAGCGGAGGATAGGCTATGCAGTACCGGCGCATCTCGGCCGATTGTCACCTCGATATGATTTGGCTGCCGCCCGATCTGTTCACCTCCGAGGCGGCGCGGGGGTTGAAGGACGAGATGCCCTATGTCAAGGAGCAGCCGGACGGCACCAAGCGGTGGATCGACAACAATGGCGCCGATTATGGCAAGGCCGGCGGCGTCGGCGCCGTCGGCTCTGATTACGTCCCCGGCAAGCAATTACGGGTCGACAAGATGCACGAGGCCGGGCTCTACGACGATTACACCAAGAAGGGGCAGCGCCGGCCCGGCGACCCGCACCTACGGGTCAAAGAACTCGATCGCGATGGCGTCGATGCCGAGGTTATCTACGGTATTCTCGCGGCGTGTGCGAAGATGAAGAACCCCGCGGCGGCGAATGAGATGCTGCGCATCTACAACGACTTCATGAACAACTTTTGCAGCTACTATCCGCAGCGCGAGATCGGCCTCGCCTGTCTACCCTACAGCGATATCGAGGCGGCGGCGGCCGAGGTGCGCCGCGTCGCCAAACTCGGCATGAAGGGTGTCGAGCTCAGCTGCTCATGGCACATGACGCCGATGTGGCATCCGATGTGGGACCCGCTGTGGGAGGCGGTCAACGAGACCCAGCTGCCGTTGCACTTCCACACTTTCCCGGCGACCGACCCCGAGCTGCGCAAATCTCTGGAACCGGCAATTGCGCGGCGGATGACCTATAGCGGGCTGTGCCGCTTTCAGATGACCCTGGCGACGATCCTGACCGACCTGATGGGGGCGGCAGTGTTCGAGCGCTTCCCGAACATCCGCGTCGTGTTCGGCGAGAGTGGCATCGGCTGGATTCCCTATGTCATCGACCGCATGGATTTCGAGTTCCAGGACCAGTATCAGGACCTCAAACTCAAAAAGTTGCCGAGCGAATACTGGCGCGACCAGTGCAAGGCGACGTTCCAGTACGACCGCGTCGGCACCAAGCTGATCGAGGAGATGGGTGTCGAGACCCTGATGTGGGGCTCGGACTACCCGCATCCAGACGGGGTATGGCCGGAATCGAAAAAGTATATCGACGACCAGTTCGGCCATCTGCCGGCCGAAATCACCTACAAGATGACCTGCGAGAACGCCGGCAAATTTTACGGCCTGATCAACTAAAGATCGGCCCCTCTCCTGTACGGCGCCCTCTCCCGCAGTGCGGGAGAGGGCGACTGCCGCAGGAGGAGTAAATGACTGAACGTGTTTGGACTGGCGGCGATCTGCCGACCTTCGTCACGCATCTCGAGTGCAGTCTGACCGGCGAGCGTTATCCGGCCGACACATTGCAGAATTTGTCAAAGGCCGGCCGGCCTCTGCTCGCGCGCTACGACCTCGACGGGCTTCGTCGTGCGCTGCCCCGTAAGGCGCTCGCCACAAGGCCGCAGACACTGTGGCGCTATCGCGAGCTGCTGCCGGTGCGCCGGACGGAGAACGTGATCTCGCTCGGCGAGGTGGTGACACCGCTGATCCCCCTCCGCCGCATCGCCAACCGGCTTGCGAAGGGCGGCGAGATTTTGGTCAAGGACGAGGGGCGTCTGCCGACCGGCTCGTTCAAGGCGCGCGGGCTGGCGCTTGCGGTGTCGATGGCCAAAGAGCTCGGGGTCAGCGCCATGGCGATGCCGACCAATGGCAATGCCGGGGCGGCGATGGCGGCCTACTGCTCGCGGGCGGGCATCAAGGCCTATGTCTTCTGCCCAGACGACACACCTGCGGTCAATATCCGCGAGATCGCCATGCAGGGCGCCGAAGTGTTCCTGGTCGACGGGCTGATCGACGATTGCGGCAAGCTGGTTGCGGAAGGCGAGCGTGAAGTCGGCTGGTTCAATTGCTCGACCCTCCGGGGGCCTTATCGCATCGAGGGCAAGAAGACGATGGGGATCGAGCTCGCCGAGCAGCTCGGTTGGCAGTTGCCCGATGTGATCCTCTACCCGACCGGTGGGGGCACCGGCATTATCGGCATGTGGAAAGCGTTCGCCGAACTCGAAGAAATCGGCTGGATCGAGCGTAAGCGGCCGCGAATGGTGGTGGTCCAGGCCGAGGGCTGCGCGCCGATGGTGAAGGCTTGGGAGAAAGGGGTCGAACACGCGCCCCGCTGGAAGAACGCGCACACCTTTGCAGCCGGCATTCGCGTGCCTCAGGCGATCGGCGACTTTCTGATCCTGCGCGCGGTGCGCGAGAGCGGCGGATTTGCGATCGCCGTCACTGAGGATGCGATCGCCGCGGCGTGGCGCGAGGTCGCAGCCGAGGAAGGGTTGCTGCTCTGTCCGGAAACCGCGGCGACCTATGCGGCATATAAGCAAGCACTCGCCGATGGCCGCATCCGTACGGACGACCGTGTCGTCCTGTTCAACTGTGCCAGCGGGCTCAAATACCCGATGGCCGAGGCCGGCAGGCGCTTGACGCTCGGCAGCGCCGTCGACTGGCGTGAGCTGACCCGCGCCTGAAGCCATGCTCGTGCTTACCCTCCGTGCTGCCGGAGTTTTGACGCTGCTGGCGCTCGGAGCCTGTAACGGGCCCCCATGGACCCTCGAGCAATCGCCCGACACAATTACCTTGCGCTGGTATTCCGACGAGACGGATAGTGCGGTCGCGGACTCGCTTGCGCAGGCGCATTGCGCGGCATCGAGCAAGAATGTCGAACTGGTCTCCTACGATCAGGACGGCAGCGCGCAGATCGGCAGATACCGTTGCCGCTGAGGAGATGTAGCGCACGGTTCGTTTCGTTATGATGCGCCACCCCATCCCTTGGAGGTGAAAATGAGTGTCGAGCAACGGCTGAAAGAGCTGAACATCATGCTGCCAAAGGTTGGCAGCCCGCTCGGCAACTACGTCCACGCCAAGCGGATCGGCAATCTGCTCTATCTCTCCGGCAAGGGCCCGGAGAGCGCGGACGGTACGATGCCTCGGGGCAAGCTCGGCGCCGGCCTGTCGGTCGACGAGGGTTATCGGCATGCCCGCCGGGTGGGCCTCGTGTTGATTGCGGCGATCAAGGACGCGCTCGGCGGCGATCTCGATCGGGTCGAAGGGATCGTCAAGGTGCTCGGAATGGTCAACGCCGCACCCGATTTTGAGGACCACCCGAAAGTCGTCAACGGCTGCTCGGACTTGTTCGTTGAAGTCTTTGGCGAGGCGGGCCGACACGCCCGGTCTGCCGTAGGTATGAGTTCCTTGCCGGCCGGTATCCCGGTCGAGATCGAAGTCATCGTCGCGGTCAGATAGGCAAGCCGAAGGGCCTGCTGCGACGTCCCGCGAGGCCGTCCCGCTCGACGAGAGCCGGCAGATCAGCCGGCTCATGCTGTTTTTTGCGGTGGTCTACGTCGTCGAAGGGATCGGGCAGACGGCCGGACTGATCGCCCAGCCCCTCAGCTATTTCCTGAAACAGACTTACGGGTGGACCCCGCCCCAAGTCACCGGCTACCTCACGGTCCTCAACCTTCCCTGGATCATCAAGCCGGTCTACGGGATCGTCTCGGATTTCCTGCCGGTTTTCGGCTACCGCCGAAAAAGCTATCTCGTACTCGCCAATCTGGCGGCGGCCGGCGCGTATTGCTGGGTGACCCAGCTGACGGCACCCAGCGAAATCATCTTTTACCTGCTGCTGACCGCCTATGGAATGGCGATATCGAGCACGATCTGCGGGGCAGTCCTGGTCGAGAATGGTCAGAAATTCGGCACCAGCGACTCCTTCGTCAACCAGCAGTGGCTGTGGTTCAACATCGCAGCGATGGCGAGCGCCTTTCTCGGCGGACAGCTCGTGCAACACCTCACACCCACCGGGGCATTGCACAGCGCTGCGGCAATCATCGCCGTCTCCCCGTTCGCGGTCGTCTGCGTCGGCTGGTTTCTAATCCGCGAGTCACCCAGCCGCATCAATCTCCCCGAGATGAAGAAAACGTTTGCGAGCCTGTGGGCCGCGCTGACCTTGCGGGAGCTGTGGTTGATCGCGTTGTTTCTGTTTGTCTACTACCTGAACCCGGGACTGGGCACCCCGCTCTATTACTACATGACCGACGATCTCAAATTCTCACAGGCATACATCGGGATTCTAGGTTCGATCAGCTGCGCCGGGTGGATCCTCGGTGCATTGCTCTACCGCAGGTATATGCAAGGGATTACCGCCAAGGCATTATTGAATTTCAGCATCGTTCTCGGCGTCCTCTCGACGGCGGCGTTCCTGCTGCTATGGAATGAGGCCTGGGCGGCGGCGATCAACCTGTTCAGCGGTTTTGCCAGCGTGATTGCCTTTATTGCGACGTTGAGCCTGGCGGCCGACTATTGTCCACCGCGGTCGGAGGGATTCGCGTTTGCCGCGCTGATGTCGATCACCAATTTCACCAGCGC
>JAFAHQ010000122.1 GCA_019237135.1 Alphaproteobacteria bacterium | reverse complement strand
GACACGAATAAGTCGGGCGGCATCCAGGGCATGTCGAGATGACAATCGGCCGAAATTCTGCGGTATTGCATGGTTCTTCTCCGCGCTACGAAGGATCGCATCGACTGTACTCCCTCAGCAGCAGGATCTCCTACCGGTCACGCCTTCTGGTACTCTGCTTTTTTGCCGATGCGACATGAACCGAATGCATCGCTTTTGCCATTGTCTGACCGGTTGCGTCTGCACGCAATATGTGTCATAAGAGATCTTGTGTCCACTTTAGGTCGTTAACATCATGCGCTCGACTGCTGTCTTCGCCCTCCTTGCACTATCCCTGCTGCCGGCAGCCGCTTTAGCTCAAGCACCGCAACAAGCAGCGGCTCAGCCAAACTCGACGTCCGCCGGCTCAGCACCGTCTACCTCTGGCGGGCTCACCCGAGAGCAGTACATCCAACGTGCCGAGCAACGCGCGGCGCGGCGGGCGGCGGCGCAATTCGACCGGATGGATATGGATCATGACGGTGTCCTCGAACCGGCCGAGATGCGCGCTTGGCGGAACCAGCACCCTCGCGGCGCCGGATCGCGGTCGGAGCCGCCTACGCAGCAATAATCTGCCTGTCGGCGCCGGCAAATCGCGGTAAGATGACTGACCGCGATCGAAAGGAGCCGACAATGCCGGACGTAGGGAATCTCGAGAGCAGAGAAGCGTCGCAGACCGGTGCGATCCAGGTCGCCGGATTGGACCATCTCGTGTTGCGGGTTGCCGATCTCGACCGCGCGATCCGATTCTACGGAGACGTCTTGGGCTGCCATGTGGAGCGCCGGCTCGACGAGCCCAAGCTCGTTCAGCTGCGCGCCGGCGCGTCGATGATCGATCTGGTGCCCGCCGGCCCCACGCCACAATCTCCCGAAGCCGCGGCAGGGCGCAACCTGGACCATTTCGCGGTGCGCATCGGCACCTTCGACTTTCCGGCGCTGGCGGCGCACCTCCGACGGCACGGGGTCGCCGTCGGCGAGGTCCGGCGGCGCTACGGTGCCGAGGGCTACGGCTCCTCGCTCTACATCACCGACCCCGACGGCAACGTCGTCGAGCTCAAGGGACCGCCGGAAAAAGCCGGATAGCGCAGTACGTCTCGATCCGGTCGCCACCGGAGCAGCGGTAGCGTGCTGGATCGCATCCTCCTCACCAACGACGACGGCATCGAAGCGCCGGGCCTCACGGTGCTCGAAGAGATCGCGCGCGGGCTCGCCCGAGAGGTCTGGGTCGTGGCACCTGAGCATGACCAGAGCGGCGTTTCGCATGCGGTCAGCCTCCATCACCCGATCCGGGTGACGGAGCGGGGTCTGCGCCGTTTCGCGATCACTGGAACTCCGGGGGATTGCGCGGTGATGGGGGTCTGCCATCTGATGGCTGGCGCGCCGCCGGATCTCCTCCTCTGCGGCGTCAATCGTGGCGCCAATCTCGGCATGGAGACGGTGTTTTCCGGCACCGTGGGTGGCGCGATGACCGGGATGATGCTGGGGATTCGGTCAATCGCGCTGAGCCAGGCTTGGACCGATCGCGAGCACGTCCGCTGGCCGACCGCGCGGACGCTCGGCCCTGGCGTCGTGCGGCAATTGCTGGCGATCGGCTGGGACGAGGCGACGTGCCTCAACGTGAACTTCCCGGACCTTCCGGCGGCCGAGGCGGGGCCGCTCACCTTGGCCCGGCAAGGTGTCGGACTGCTCCAGGGTATGCATGTCGAGACACGGACGGATCCGCGCGATCTGACCTACCACTGGATCGGCTTCCGCCGCGGGCCGCGCGAGCAAGGACCCGAGAGCGACATCGACGCCCTGCAGGCCGGCCACGTCGTCGTGACGCCGCTGCGTTACGACCGGACCGATGAGGAGGCCTATCAGGTGCTGGCGAAAGTACTGCCGCGCCGCTAGCGCGGGAATGAATTCAAGAACGGCCTCATATATCATCTGACGCCGCGTTCGGCGGGTCTTGGGAGGGACAGCGCTGATGGCTTGCGATCCGAGGGAGGCAGCGCTCGCGCTGCATCGGTTCGGCTTTGGACCGCGTGCCGGTTCGATCATGGCGATTGCGCCCGATCCGCGCGGGGCGTTGCTCGCCGAGCTGGAGCTGCCCGACGCGGGGCAGATCGCGAGTGCGGATCTGCAGAGCAGTGCCGCCGCCAATCGCGCGGTTTTCGAGTACAACGCAGAGCGCGCTGCAAATGAAAAGCGCGAGCGGCATCGCCGTGAGGCCGCCGCACAAGTCGCGATGCAGAACGCGGGCGGAGAAGCCTCGATGGAGGCGAAGCCCGATGCGCCGCCTCCCACTCCTAGCCAGCCCGAGGCGGTGCCGCTCCCGCGACAACTGTTTCGGAAGGAAGCCAAAGCGCATTTCGATGCCGCGATCAATGCCGAAATCGGGCTGGTAGAGCGTCTGGTGTGGTTTTGGTCGAACCATTTCTGCGTCAATGCCGACGCCACGGTAATGGCCGGCGGGTACGAGCGCGAAGCGATCCGTCCCCATGTCCTTGGCCGATTTAGCGACATGCTGCTCGCGGTCGAGGGCCATCCGGCGATGCTGCTCTATCTGAACAATGAGCAGTCGGTCGGTCCGGAGTCGGTGGCCGGCATCAATCGCGACAAGGGCCTGAACGAAAACCTCGCCCGCGAAATTCTCGAGCTGCACACGCTCGGCGTGCGTACCGTCTACACCCAAGCCGATGTCACCAATTTCGCCAAGGTGCTGACCGGCTGGACCATTCTGCCGACCGTGTCGAACCCGGATCACGGCGGCGAGTTCGTCTTTCTGCGGCGCGCCCACGAGCCCGGTGCGCAGACATTGATCGGCAACACCTATACCGATGGTGGGGTTGGGCAGGGCTGCTCGGTGCTTGCCGATCTCGCGCGTCATCCCGCTACAGCAAAGCATGTGGCGACCAAGCTGGTGCATCACTTCATTGCTGACGACCCGCCATCAGAGCTGATCGATCGACTGACGCAACGCTATCTCGACACCGAGGGCGACCTCAAAGAGGTGGTTACCGCGCTGATCACAGCACCCGAAGCCTGGGCCCCCGAGCAAGCGAAGATCAAGCGGCCGGGCGAGTGGATCGTGGCGGCGCTGCGTGCCACCGGAGAGACGGCCGACATCGTTCGCATCATCCGGGCGCAGGCATTGCTCGGCGAACCGCTGTGGCGGCCGCCGGCACCGAAAGGCTTCTCTGACGACAACGCAGCGTGGCTCGACGGCTTGGGCCAGCGGCTCGAGATCGCCAACGGCTTTGCGCACCGCGAGGCCCTGGGCCACGAGCCCGAGGCGGTCATGGAGGCGGCATTAGGGCCTCTTGCATCGGCGGAGACGCGCCGCGCTATCGCCCGCGCCGAGAGCCGACCGCAGGCATTGGCTTTGTTATTGATGGCCCCGGAATTCCAGCGGAGGTGATGATGCCGTCGAGCAGTCTTGTTCCGACGCGCCGCGAACTTCTACTCGGCTCGAGCGCGCTGTTTGCCTGGGCCTTGGTGCCCGGCAAGGTGCGCGCGGAAGGCCGCGATCCGAGGTTTCTAACCATAGTCCTGCGCGGCGCGGCCGATGGGCTCGCCGTCGTGGCACCGGTCGGCGATCCCGATTGGCTCAAACTGCGCGGCGATAAGGCGCTGACGTTGGACGGTCAGACGCCGGCCCTGCCGCTCGACGGTTTCTTTGCGCTGAACCCGGCGATGCCGAACCTCCATCGGCTTTATCAAGCGGGGCAGGCCACAATCGTGCACGCGGTGGCGACGCCGTACCGTGAGCGCTCGCATTTCGACGGGCAGGATGTGCTGGAAAGCGGGCAGGCGAAGCCGGGCGCTGTCGATACGGGGTGGCTCAACCGCGCGCTTGCTGCGCTCGAGCCGGGCGAACGGGTCGGTACGCCGGGCCGGCAGGCCTTTGCCGTCGGACCCATCGCGCCGCTCGTCGTGCGCGGCCGGGCGCCGGTGCTGGCCTGGGTGCCGCCGCGGCTGCCACCGGTCGGCGACGATACGACGATGCGTCTGATCGATCTCTACAACCATACCGATCCAGCGCTGGCTCGGGCGCTTGAGGAGCGCATCGGGCTCGCCGCAGTCGCCCGCGCAAGCGGCATGACGAGCGAGCTGGACGACGATCGTCCGGCGGTCCAGATCGGCGGGATCGAGCAGGTGCGCAAATACTTCGCCGAGGCGGCCGGCGCCGCAGCAAAATTCCTGGCGCGCGCCGAGGGTCCGCGGGTCGGCGCGCTGGCCCTGGACGGCTGGGACACCCACGTCAACGAGGGTGCCGTCAAGGGTCGGCTAGCGAACTTGCTCGGAGCTCTCGATGGCGCGATCGCCGAGATCGAGACCAACATGGGTGACCCCTGGCGCGAAACGGTGGTCGTCTTTGTCACCGAATTCGGCCGCACCGCCCGCATCAACGGCAACGACGGCACCGATCATGGTACAGCGACGGTGGCGATCCTCGCCGGAGGCGCCCTCAAAGGCGGTCGCGTGCTCGCCGACTGGCCGGGTCTCAAGGACACCGATCTTCACGAGCGCCGCGATTTGAGGGCCACAACCGATCTCCGTGCGGTGTTGAAAGGGCTGCTCAAAGATCACCTACGCCTTGATGACCCAGTCCTAGGGACGGAGGTGTTTCCCGACAGCCTCAACGTGCCGCCGATGCCGGGTCTGCTTGCCTGAGCATCCGGCCGCCGACCCGCGGAGCTCGTTCGCAGAGCGATCCGGCCGATCTTCGCGAAATGATGGCGCTTCTCAAGGCGCTGTGGAAGCTGCGCCCGCCCGGCGAACCCGAAGCCTCCGGCGCGCGGCTCGTCCGGCGATGGCGTGAAAAGCGTCTGCTCGCAAGGCTCGAGCGGGATTGGCCAGGCGGCTTTACCCTGCACCGTACGGGTGATCTGATCTACGTCCCGCACCCGCTCGACGCTCGCGGTCGGCATGCTTTGCTCCACCCGCCGCGCGCTCACCCCGCCGCGTTGGCCTTCCTCGGGCCGGGTGCGGTCGCGATCGACATCGGAGCCTGTCTCGGGGAATGGACGGTTCCAATTGCGCGCGCTGTCGGGGCGGGTGGACAGGTCCTGGCCTGCGAGCCGTCGCCGGTCGCCGCCAAGGCTCTCGAAGCCACGCTCGGCGCCAACGCGTTACGCCAAGCCGAAGTCATCCACTGCGCGATCGGCGATCACGATGGCAGCGTGGATTTTACCGTGCCTGTCGTAACCTCGGCGCAAACCGACACCGGTACCGCCCAGATTGGAGCCCCCCGTTCCGGTTACGAAGTGTTGAGCGTCCCGCTGGGCAGCCTCGATTCGCTCTCTGCCGAGCGCGGCCTCAACCGTGTCGATCTGATCAAAATCGATGTCGAGGGGCACGAGAAGCAGGTGCTGGACGGAGCTGAGGCTACTTTCGATCGGTTTCGCCCGACACTGGTGCTCGAGACCGGACACGAGGCCGCGAGCGACCGGCGGGCCATCCATGACCGGCTGCGCGGCCTCGGCTATCGCATGCTCGGCATTCTCCTCGATTATGGTATGGCCGAGGCCGATTGGGACGCTTATGTCTCGCTTGCCATCCCGTTTCGCCGGGGCGAGGCACACAACCTACTGCTCGTCCCGGAAAAGGTTACGCCGATGCTCGCTTAATACACCCCTTTCAGTGGGGTGGTTTCGCGTTTTTCGACCGTGCCGGCGGCCTCGCTCGTGCCATCGTAGCCGAGGAGCTTGCTCGACAGGCTCTGATCGGCGACGGCGGCGTTCGGGTCGGGTGCCTGCCCGCTACGCGCGCCGATGTCCGGCAGCCCGTCCTCGGAGCGGCGCAGTCGGAAATCGGACGCCTGCTTGCCCGGCTCACCGGGCCCGGCTTGCTCGATCAGCTGTTTGGCCTGCTGGTCGGCGCTCTTCTCCTGCGGCCGCGACGCTCCGGGCTGCGGCGGCCTCAGTTCAAAATCGGGTGGGATCGTCAGCGGCGCTCGCGATTCGACGGCGAACTCGTCGGGCAATGTCGGCTCGAGTCCGATCGACTTTTTGAAATCCGTGCACCCTGCGATCAGCAATGGCCCGGCGAGGCACAAAGCGCTCACAGCGACAAGACCGCGGCCCGCGCCGCGAACCCGGTGAAGAGTAAACATGGCAGACCCCCCTCCCTGCCCAGTATTTAATGCGCTTCGCGCCGCAGAAGCAAGCCATCGAGCAGCATCACCGCGACGCCAACGCAGATGGAGCTGTCGGCGACATTGAATGCCGGCCAATGCCATAATCCGACGTGCAAATCGAGGAAATCAACCACGGCGCCGAAGCGAATTCGATCGATGACGTTGCCGATGGCACCCCCGATGATCAGACCGATTGCGACGGCGAGCATCGGGCTCTCGACGCGGCTCAGCCAATAGATCAGCACCGTGATGATCGCTGCGGCGGCGAGCGAGAACAGTAGCGCGTTCAATCCTCCGCCGCCGTTGAACAGCCCGAAGCTCATGCCCCGGTTGTAGATCAGGACAATGTTGAAAAACGACGTCACATTCTCGTGCTCGCCCGCCGCATGCCCGGCGAAGTACCCCCTGACGACAGCCTTGCTGAGCTGATCGAAGAATACGACCGCGATCGCCGCGGCAAGGCCGCGCACCAGCATCAGCCGGCGCTCGCTGGGACGGTGCTCCGATCGACGACCGCGGCGCAGCGGCCGCAGAGATCGGAATGGCCCGGCGCTTGGCCAACTTCGGGCAGCACCCTCCAGCAACGCTCGCAACGATTCCCCAACGCGACGGATATGCGCGCCCCGATATCCCCGGCATCGGGCAACATAAATGCATCGCCGGGAACCGGCCCGGTCCGGACCGTCCCGGTCGATGTGATGCAAAGCTCGGCAAGATCGACATTGCGGACGAGATCGAGGAGCCGTTCGGGGACGAAGAGCTCGATCGCGGCCTGCAAGCTCGAGCCCAGCCGCTTTGCTCCGCGCTCGAGCTCGAGCGCTCCGGTGACGACGCGGCGCAAGTCGCGCAATTTCTGCCAGCGCTCGCCGAGCGCCTGATCCTGCCAGGCCGCGGGCACATCAGGGAACAGCTCGAGATGGATACTACGCCCGGCTGCGTCGCCATGCCGAGCGAGCCAAGCCTCTTCGGCAGTAAAGCAGATGATTGGGGCTAACCAGCGGGCGAGACAGTCGAAGCAGCGATCGAGCACTGTGCGCGCCGCCCGCCGCCTGACGTCGTCGGGCGCATCGCAATAGAGCCGGTCCTTGCGGATGTCGAAATAAAACGCGGACAAGTCGACGGCGCAAAAATTGTAGAGCGCTGTGAACATGCCGTGGAAATCGAACGTCTCGACCGCATCGCGAACCAGCTGGTCGAGTTCCGCCAATCGGTGAAGCACCCAGCGTTCGAGTTCCGGCATCGCCTCGACACCAACCGCCTCGGCTCCCGAGAAGCCGTCGAGCGCTCCCAACAGGTAACGCAGCGTGTTGCGCAGGCGGCGGTAGACGTCGCTGTGGTGCTTGAGGATCTCCGGACCGATGCGGACGTCCTCGGTGTAATCGGAGCCGACCACCCAAAGACGCAACATATCGGCGCCGCTCTGCCGCATGATCTCCTGCGGCGCGATGACGTTGCCGAGCGATTTCGACATTTTGCGCCCGTCTTCGTCGAGAAAGAAACCGTGGGTCAGCACCGCTTTGTACGGGGCGCTCCCACGGGTCCCGCAGGCCTCGATCAGCGAGGATTGGAACCAGCCGCGATGCTGGTCTGAGCCCTCGAGATAGAGATCGGCAGGCCATCTGAGCTCCGGCCGCTGTTCGAGCACGAAGGCGTGAGTCGAGCCCGAATCGAACCACACCTCGACGATGTCGGTGACCTTCTCCCACTCGGCGGGGTCGTAGGCATTGCCGAGGAACTGCGCCGAATCGGCGCTGAACCAGACATCGGCCCCACCGCGCTCGACCGCCGCGGCGACGCGCTCAACGACGGTAGGGTCGCGTAACGGCTCGCCGGTCTCGCGATGCGTGAACACCGCGATCGGCACGCCCCAGGCGCGCTGGCGCGACACGCACCATTCCGGCTTGCTCTCGACCATCGCCTCGATCCGGTTACGGCCCTGCGGCGGGATCCATCGCGTCTCCGCGATCGCTCTCAGCGCCTTTTCCCGCACACAGTTCGTCTCCATGCTGATGAACCATTGCGGCGTATTGCGAAAGATCAGCGGCGCTTTCGATCGCCAAGAATGCGGGTAAGAATGCACCAGAGTGCCACGAGCCAAGAGCCCGCCGGCAGCGTCGATCGCAGCGATCAGCGCTCCGTCGGCATCCCCCGGTTTGCCGTCCGGCCGATAAACCGACCGGCCGGCGAAAAGCGGCACCTGCGGCAGATAGACCCCGTTCGGCCCGACCGTGTCCGGCACCGCCAGCCCGTTCGCTTGGCCTAGATCGAAATCGTCGGCGCCGTGTCCCGGAGCGATGTGAACGAGGCCGGTGCCCTGGTCGGACTCGACAAAATCGGCAGCCAGCAGCGGCACCTCGAAATCGTAGCCCTGACCGAAGAGCGGATGGCGGACGAATGTCCCCTCGAGAGCCTTGCCCGAGAAACGGTCGAGCACCGAGTGAGCCTCGATCGCAGCCCGTGCCGCGACCTCCTGGACTAGCGATTCGGCGATGACCAGGGTTTCGCCAAGCCGGGCGCGGCTTTTGTCCGCCCTCCTATCAACCCGGATCACCACATAGTCGAGCGCCGGACTGAAGGCGATCGCGCGGTTGCCCGGCAAGGTCCATGGTGTCGTCGTCCAGATCAGCGCCGCTGCACCGACAAGCGCCGGCCGTCCAGTTCGCACCACCGGGAACCGCACCCAGACGGTGGTTGATCGGTGGTCATAATATTCGACCTCCGCTTCGGCGAGCGCGGTCTGCTCGACAACCGACCAGAGAACCGGCTTGGAGCCCCTGTATAATCCGCCATTGACGAGAAACTTGCCGATCTCGCGAACGATCTGTGCTTCGGCGGAATACGCCATGGTCGTATAGGGGTTCTGCCAATCCCCGATCACCCCGAGACGCTTGAAATCACGCTTCTGCACCTCGATCCAATGAGCCGCGAATTCCCGGCATTCACGCCGAAATTGGTCGATCGGCACGCTGTCCTTGGATTGGTTCTTGGCGCGATATTTTTCCTCGACGATCCACTCGATCGGCAGACCATGGCAGTCCCAGCCCGGAACATAGGGAGCGTCCTTGCCGAGCATCTGTTGCGAGCGGTTGACTACGTCCTTGAGGATCTTGTTGAGCGCGTGGCCGAGATGGAGGTCGGCATTGGCGTAAGGCGGGCCGTCGTGCAGGACGAATTTTTCGCGCCCACGCGAGTCTTCGCGCAGCCGGCGATAGAGATCCATCTCCTCCCAGCGCGCCAAAATCGCCGGCTCGCGCCTCGGCAAATCTCCGCGCATCGGGAAGTCGGTTTTGGGCAGGAAGACGGTCGGACGGTAATCCGTGGGCATCGGCACAACGCTTTTCGGAACGAACCGCGAAAATAGGCACGGACGCCGGATGCGTCAACGCGACGCCCAGCTCCCGGGGTTTCACGGCAGAAGTAAGACGTCGTCGAAAATCCGCGCAGCTACGATATATTGCGATTCGACCCCGTAAGTCGGGACGGGAGGCGATCCCATGTATCCGTATAAACCGATCGCACATGCCATAGTGCGTGTCCTGGCGATTTGCTTTGCCGTGGCCATTTTGGTGATCGGGCTGCCAACCGGCGCCTTGTCGGCGACCCCCAAAGCCGGGAACTCGGCGGTGTCCCCGAAAAGCGAGGCAACGCCGGAAAAAATCCAGGAACTGATGGCGCTGCTAGCCGATCCGAAGGTGCGTGATTGGCTGGAACAGGAGAGCAAGGCCGAAGCTACCCAAGCGCGTGAATCGGATGCCGAAACGAATTCGATCTCGCACGAGTTTGACTCGCATGTCGCCGCGGTTCGCGAGCACATCGTCGCGCTCGGCTTGACCCTCCCGGATTTGCCCAACCAGTTTGAGCATGCCGCTGCCCTCGTCGGCGCGGACCTCGGAAATCGCGGGAGACTCAAAGTCCTGCTGCATGTCGCTCTGTTTGTCGCGTTGGGCTTTGGTGTCGAGTGGCTGTTTCGCAAGGCGACAGAGAGAGTCCGACGGCATCTCGACGAGCACCCGCTCGAGACGGTCAGCGACCGCCTGCGGGTCGTCGCCACACGCTTTGCCTTTGCCGTCGGCGTGGTGGCCGCGTTTGCCCTTGGTAGCATTGGCCCCTTCCTCACCCTCGATTGGGCGCCGCTGTTTCGCGAGATGGTCCTGGGCTACCTCCTCGTCTTTCTCATGATCCGTGTGGCAATCGTCGTGGGCCATTTCTTGCTGTCCCCCCATCACGAACATTTTCGCATCATTCCCGTAGACACGGTGGCGGCGCGATTCTGGTGCCGGCGCATCGCCGCCTTTGTCGGCTTGTTTGCCTTTGGTTGGGTGGAGTTCGGGCTGCTGGATAGACTCGGGCTCTCCCTGGAGAGCCGCCAGCTCGTCGCTTACGTCCTCGGCCTTGGCCTCCTCGCTATCGCCCTCGAGACTGTGTGGCGGCGGCCCGTTGCTCCGGAGGACGCTGTAGAGCCGGCATCGCCGGCGAAACGCCATCATCTCGGTCGCAGTGCGGAGAACGCCTTGCTATCGATCGGCATCGTGCTGTTGTGGGTGCTTTGGGTACTCCACGCTATGGCGAGCTTCTGGCTCGTTCTGGTCGTCATCAGCCTGCCGCTCGCTTTAGGCGTGACCTGCCGCGCGGTCCAACATCTACTTCGGCCGGCCGGTTCCGCGCAGGTCAGTGAAGGTCCGCCCAGCGTAATTGCCGTCTGCTTAGAGCGCGGCATCCGCGCATTGCTTTTCATCGGCGCGGCAGCAGCGCTCGCCTGGGGCTGGGGTATCGACCTCATTCACCTCGCTGCCGGGGATGACATATTAACCCGCATCGCGCACGGCGTGTTGAGCGCCATCATCATTCTCCTCGTCGCCGACGTGCTGTGGCACGCCATGAAAACGGCGATCGATCGCAAGCTCGCCGAGAGCGCCGATCTGGGCCAGCCGAGCACCGACGAGGCTCGGCGGAACGCCCGGCTGCGTACATTGCTACCGATTTTTCGGAATATTCTGTTCGTCGTGGTCATCGCCGTCGCCGTGTTGATGGCGCTGTCGGCGATGGGCGTGCCGATCACGCCGCTGGTCGCCGGCGCCGGCGTCCTCGGTATCGCGGTCGGCTTCGGCGCGCAAACCTTTGCCCGCGACATCATCGCCGGCATGTTCTACCTGATCGACGACGCCTTTCGGGTCGGCGAATACATCCAGAGCGGCAATTATAAGGGCACTGTCGAAGGCTTCAGCATTCGTTCGGTCAGGCTGCGGCATCAGCGCGGCGCGGTCTACACGGTTCCATTCAGCCTGTTGGGCGCCGTCCAGAACCAGAGCCGCGACTGGACTATCGACAAACTGATGGTCGGCATCACCTATGACAGCAACATCGAGCTCGCCAAAAAGCTGATCAAGCAGATCGGGCTGGAACTGGCCGAGGACCCCGAATTCAAGCCGCTGATCCTCGAACCGCTGAAGATGCAGGGGGTCGACGCGCTCGGCGATTTCGCAGTCCAGCTGCGGATGAAGATGATGACCTTGCCCGGCGAGAATTTCCCTATCCGACGGCAGGCGCTTGCCATGATAAAAAAGGCGTTCGACGCGAACGGCATCAAATTCGCCTTCCCGACCGTCCAGGTCGCCGGCGAAGGCGAACCCTCCACCGCCGCGGTTGCGCAACGGGCGTTGCAGCTGACCCAGCCTGCCGCGGCGGAGTAATCGAGAGGGAGGACGCATCGACATTCAGCCGGGTCCGCGAGCCTGCAGCCCCCACGTGCAAGCGTGGGTCCTTCCCTTGAGGGAAGAGAATAATTTCCGGGGTCGGCATTATTTGCGCGATGTTGTCGGCCAGTTCGCCGCCTGGATGGGCCGAAAGCGACAACCAGCCGGTGGGCAGTCAGTCGTCAGCGGCACCGACCGCGATGAC
>JAFAHQ010000387.1 GCA_019237135.1 Alphaproteobacteria bacterium | reverse complement strand
GACCGACGCCGTCGAGGGGGCACTCGGCGCGCTGGGTGTTGAGCGGGTTCATCTCGTTGGGCACTCGATGGGTGGGGCGGTCGCCGCGTTGCTGGCGCTGCGCCGACCCGAGCGGGTCGCGTCGCTGACTCTGATCGCATCCGCCGGGCTCGGACCCGAGATCAACGCTGCGTTCATCGACGGGTTCGTCCGCGCAACCCGCCGCCGCGAAGCGACCGAGATCCTCGGCCTCCTGGTCCACGATCCGGCGCTCGTCAGTCGGTCAATGGTCGAGGATGTCCTGCGCTACAAGCGGCTCGACGGCGTTTCGGCGGGGTTGGGGAAAATCACCGAGGCATGGTTCGGCGGTGGCCGGCAGTCGCTCGATTTGACCGGCCGGATTGCGGAGCTGGCGATGCCGGTTCAGGTGATCGGGGGCCGCGATGACCGCATCATTCCGGTCAGCCACGCGGAGGCGCTTGCCACCCGCCTGCCCGTCCATATTCTCGAAGCCGCCGGCCATCTCCCACACATGGAAAAAGCCGGCGAGGTCACCAGGCTGATCGAGCAGTTCATCTCCCTCAGCTGAGGGAGAAAATTCGAAGAACGATCGATCAGAACGGGAATACTCTCTTATAATCAATCGGTTATTGCGATGCCTCGGGGTCGAGCAGGGAGGGCTGCAAGGAGCCCAATCGCGGCTCTGAGGGAGGGAGCAGGGAGAGCGGCTCGCTGCTCCCGCCGCTGAGCCGGTCCCTGTTCGAGGCGAGTTCGACCATGTACCTTACGCCTCGATCATGCCGAGAAGATGGCGATGCAGATATGCCCGCGGGGCCGCCCGCCGATCCTAATGGGCGAGCGGGTCGGGACGCAGCTGGAATTCGACAACGAGCGGGCTCGACGCCGTTTCCGGCGTGGCGCCCGGGGCGCCGGGAGCGGGCGCGTCGATCCCCTCGATGTGGAAGGGCGTGCGGTTGCCCGAAGTCACCCATAATTCGCGGCCCTTCCAGCCGGCGTTCGGGTCGTCGATGCGGCCTTCCAGACCCTTGGCGAAAAATCCCATCGGATAGGGCACCCGCAACTCGACGATCTGGCCGCCGACCAGCGCGTGCAGAGCATCCGATTGGTTGCCGGTCTCGAACGGCACATTGGCGCCGAGCCCCAAAATATTGTGCTGGTCGACCCACATGTAATACGGGTTCTCCTCAGCCCCCGGGTCGCCCTGAAAGCCCGGCCCCGGCAGTGCATAAAACGAAAAGCCCTCGGGGCATTTCTCGCCCTTTTCGGCACCCGGCCCGTTGAGCGGCCCCTTGCATTTGCGGCGGTCGAAGCTGGCGATGTGGCCGCTGTCGAGCGGCAGCCACGCCACGCCGTTGCGGTCGACATCCATGCCGCGGATGCCAAAGCCGGGCAGCGGCACCTTGTAGATCTCGGCGAGTGCGGTGTCCGGCGGGTTGGCGCCCGGATCGAGGCGGATGATGTAGCCGGGATGAGCCAGGCTCGAGCCCCAGATCGTCTTGTCCGCCGGCGAATAAGCCATCGCATACATGCCGTAGGGGAGCCGCGTGTCCTTGCTGTAATCGGGCGCCTGGCCGGGCTCGTTGTAGCCCTCGTCGCGCTTGCCGTTGGCGTTGGTGTCGACAATCAGCGGCGTCCAACCTTGCGATTGGGCCGCATCACCGGTCGCCCAGAATTTCTTGGTGTTGATCCAGCCAGCAACCGCCAGTTCGGTCCCGGGAGCTCCCCCCAAGCCGGTGTTGTTGCTGAGCCACAGCGTGTTGTCGGCGTCCTCGGCGAAATTCAGATGATGCGTGCCGAAGCAGGTGTCGATCATTGTGAATTTCTGGGTCTTCGGATCGTAGACGGTGACCTGCCGCGAGTTCTGGAAGAAGCCTTCGTGCGGCACATCGAGCGGGTATAGCTGGGCCGAGCGCAGCGGCGATCCCTTCTTGCAATAATCCGGAATGTCCCCCGGCGAGCGGTTTTGCGCGGCCCAATAGACGCGCCCGTCCTGGTCCATCACCGAGGTGTGTGCATTGACCTTACTGTCCCAAGTCTGCTCCATGCCCCAATAGGGTGACGGATTGACGACCTGGTTTGCAAGCGCCGAGCTGGGGGTATCGGGACGGACCGGCGGTGTGATCGTGGTTTTTGTATTGTGCACCGGGTCGAGCACCGGCTGCGCATTGCTGCTGAGCTCGGTGTCGCCATAGATCGGGCCATAAGCGTTGACCGTCGGGTTGCGCCGGTCGGTCGTCGTCAGGTCGTGCAGATAGTGCCTGGGGTTGAGCCAGTCGCGCACCGTCACCACAACGTTGCGTTCGACGCCGACCGGCCGCGGCGGGGTGCGGCTAGGCAGTTCGCCGGCCCGAATGCGGTCGGTCCAATCGGCGAGCGCTTTCAGGTGGCCGCCGTCCGGCGTCATCAGCTGGGTGATGAAGTTGACCATGTCGTGCCCGGCCGGCCCGACCGACAGTCGATGCGACCACGCGTCCTCTGACGACTCGAACTGGCCGAGTTTTGGAGACAAATACCGTGTCGCGTAATTGCCGATCTGATGGCAATTGCCGCAGCCATTGGTCTTGATGAAATTGAGCCAGTGCTGCGGGGTCTT
>JAFAHQ010000367.1 GCA_019237135.1 Alphaproteobacteria bacterium | reverse complement strand
CGGCATGATCCGCGAGAAATGGACGATGGCACCGGTCAGCCCGCGCGTGAGCGCGTGGTCGAGAAAGACCGAGTTCAGCACATGCCGCGCCGGCGGGTTCAGCCCGAACGAGATGTTCGACAGGCCGAGGATGATCTGGCATTCGGGCATCACCCGCGAAATCCGCTCGATCGCCTCCAGGGTGTTGAGGCCGAGCCTGCGGTCATCCTCGTTGCCGGTGCAGATCGTGAAGGTCAGCGGATCGAACAGCAGGTCCGAAGGCGGCAGGCCGTGCTTGCCGCAGGCGAAGTCGTGGAGCCGCCGGGCGACGGCGAGCTTGTGTTCGACCTCCTTCGCCATGCCGGTCTCGTCGATCGTCAGCGCGATGACAGCGGCGCCGAAGCGGCGCGCGAGCTGGAGACGCTTTTCGGCCGCCGCCTCGCCATCCTCGAAATTGATCGAGTTGATGATCGGCTTGCCGCCGTAGAGCTTCAGCGCCGCTTCGAGCACCGGATACTCGGTCGAGTCGATGACGAGCGGTGCGTTGACCGCACCGCGCAGCCGGGTCACTGCCTCGGTCATGTCGGCGACCTCGTCGCGCCCGACAAAGGCGGTGCACAGGTCGAGCGTATGCGAGCCCTCCTTGACCTGCTCGCGCCCCATCTCGACGCAGCCGTCCCAGTCGCCCTGCTCCTGCAGCCTGCGGAATTGGCGCGAGCCGTTGGCGTTGCAGCGCTCGCCGATCGAGATGTACGCGTTTTCCTGACGCAGCAAGACCTGGCCGTAGAGCGAGGCGACGGCAGGTGTCCAGACCGGGTTGCGTCGACGCGGCAGGGGCCGCAGACGATCGCGGCCGATCCGCCGCAGCATCGCGTCGAGAGCGGCGATATGCGCGGCCTCGGTGCCGCAGCAGCCGCCGATCATGTTGACCCCGTCTTCGAGCACAAAGCGCTCGAGCCATTGCGCGAGCTCCTTGGGCCCAAGCGGGTAATGGGTATGGCCGTCGACGAGCTCGGGCAACCCGGCATTCGGCTGAACCGAGATCAGCCCGGGCCAATTCTCGCCGAGCCACTTTACGTGCTCGGCCATCTCGCGCGGTCCGGTTGCGCAGTTGAGGCCGATCATCGGCACATCGAGCGCGTGGATAATCGTCGCCGCCGCCGCGATGTCGGCCCCGACCAACAAGGTTCCGGTGGTCTCGATCGTCACCTGCACGAGGATCGGAGTGTCTTTTCGGGCGTCCTCACGCGCTCGTTTGGCGCCGTTGACCGCCGCCTTGATCTGCAGCGGATCCTGACAGGTTTCGATGATGATCGCATCGACCCCGCCCTCGATCAGCCCGGCGCATTGGATCGTCAGCGCATCCTCGAGCGGCTGATAGGCGATGTGGCCGAGCGACGGCAGGCGGGTGCCCGGCCCGACCGAGCCGAGCACAAAACGGGTGCGGCCGTCATGGGCGAACTCGGCGACCGCCTCGTGCGCCAGCTCGGCGGCAAGTCGGTTGAGCGCGAAGGCGCGCTCGGCGAGCCCGAACTCGCCCAAGGTGATCGGCGAGCCGCCAAAGCTGTTGGTCTGGACTGCGTCGCAGCCGGCTTCCAGATAGCCCCGGTGAATCGCGCGGACGAAGTCCGGACGGCTCTCGCAGACAATCTCGGTGCAGTTCTCGTGACCCAGATAGTCGCGCTCGACATCGAGGTTGCGCGCCTGGACCCGGGTGCCCATCGCCCCGTCGCAGAGGACGACGCGATCGGCGAGATAATCGAGGAAATGTGCCATCGGCTGGGCGTGATCAGGCCACTGCGGCGACCGGCGGTTTTTTGGCGCGCACGCCGAGCATGTGGCAGATCGCGACGGTCAGATCGGCCCGGTTCAAGGTGTAGAAGTGGAACTCGTGCACCCCGTTGGCATGCAACCGGCGGCACTGCTCGGCGGCGATCGAAGCGGCAACGAGACGCCGTGTCTCGGGGTCGTCGTCGAGGCCGTCGAAATGCCCGGCCATCCACTCCGGGATCGAGGCGCCGCAGGTGACCGCCATCTTTTTGAGCTGGGCGAAATTGGTGACCGGCAGGATGCCCGGGACGATCGACACCCTGATCCCGGCGGCGTGGGCGCGGTCGCGGAAACGCAGGAACAGGTCGACGTCAAAGAAAAACTGGGTGATCGCCCGGCTAGCGCCGGCGTCGAGCTTTGCCTTCAGGTTGTCGAGATCGTGCTCGGCGCTCCGCGCTTCGGGGTGGGTCTCGGGATAAGCAGCGACGCTGATCTCGAAATCCGCCACCCGTTTGAGCCCGGCGACGAGATCGGCGGCATAGGGGTAACCGCCGGGGTGCGGCTCATAGCGTTGTGCTCCGCCGGGCGGGTCGCCGCGCAACGCGACAATGTGGCGGATCCCGGCCTGCCAATAATCGGACGCCACCGCATCGATTTCGGCGCGGGTGGCAGCGACGCAAGTGAGGTGAGCGGCGGGCTCGAGCAGGGTCTCGCAGCGGATGCGCCGGACTGTCGCATGGGTGCGCTCGCGGGTCGATCCGCCGGCACCATAGGTCACCGAGACAAAACGCGGCGCCAGCGGCTCAAGCCGTTTGACGACCTCCCACAGCCGCCCTTCCATTTCCGCCGTCTTCGGAGGAAAAAATTCGAACGAGACGCGCGGCGGTCCGGCATCGAAGTCGATGACCGGATCGGCGGCGAGCAGGCCGCGCGATTGGCCTGGGAAAGCCCCCTGACCGAGGTCCTGCGGCATCAGCGAAGCTCCCTCTCGAAAACCGCGTCGGGTATTCCTGCTCGGATATCGCCAGCTGTGCGGGGTCGTGCTGCAGCGGGACGCTGTGCGGTCCAGATGACGACGGTCAGCGGATCGCCGCGTAAGTGGCGCGGCGGCGCCGGATCGAGGCCCGCGGCGGCGCACCACTCCGCCAACTCGGCGTCGGCGAAACCAAGCCGGCGATGGGCATGCTCGTCGCGGAGAAACTCGAGCGAGTGCGGCGCGAAGTCGACCAGGATCAGGATCCCGTTCGGCCGCAACACCCGGGCCGCCTCGGCGATGACCGCTGCTGGCCGGTCGGCATAATGCAGCACCTGATGAATTACCACGGCATCGAAACAGGCGTCGGTCAGGGCCAACTGGTACATGTCACCGAGTCGGACCAGCCCGTTCTCGAGTCCGGCGCGCTCCAGATTGACCCGCGCGACGGCCAGCATCTCGCGCGATTGGTCGATGCCGAGCGCACGCTCGACGCGCGGCGCCAAGATTTCGATCATGCGGCCGGTGCCGGTGCCGATATCGAGCAGGTCGCGGGGGTCGGTCGCCGTGATGATTTCGACGAGCGCTGCTTCGACCTCGCATTCGTCGACGTAGAGCGAGCGGATGCGATGCCACTGGGCGGCATTTTCGCGAAAATAGGCGCTTGCCACATCCGCGCGCTGGCGCTTGATCACACTCAGCCGTTGAAGATCGAGAGCGATCGTCGGATCGGTATCGCTGTACGCCGCCACGAGCTGTTGCGCCAGGGCGGCTACCGGGCTCGATTGGCGCAAGCGATAGAAGACCCAGCTGCCCTCGCGGAAGCGGTCGAGGAGGCCGGCAGCGCACAAGAGCTTCAAGTGACGCGATACCCGCGGCTGGCTCTGCCCCAAAATCTGAGTAAGCTCGCTCACAGTGAGCTCCCCGCGAGCGCAAAGAACAACGAGCCGCAACCGGGTCGGCTCGGCCACCGCGCGCAGCGCAGCCAATAGATGCTCCATGAGACCGGACTTTTTCCAAATTAGCGGCAGCAAGATATACACATATCTTTATATCGGCAAGGAGATTGTGCACAGCGATGCGTATGATGGAATAGGGCTGTGACACCCGGCCCTATCAGGCGCCACTTGCCGCTGCGGTGAAATTCCCGCAATTATCTCGCCTGACGCGAAGACGACAGCCTGATGCGAGACCGATCGATGAACCTTCGCCCGCTATGCCTCGTCTTCTCAAACCTGGCTCTCCTCTCGACCGTTATCCTCTCGGGATGCGCCACACCGCCGAACAACGCGCAGCCCGAGGCCACCGAGGCAGAGGATTTCAACGACCCGTTCGAAGATGCCAACCGCGCGATCTTCGACTTCAATCAGGTTGTCGACCGCAACGTGCTGGTGCCGGTCGCCAAGGCCTACCGCACGGTGTTGCCTGACGCGGTGCGCGATTCGCTGCGCGACTTTCTTCGCAATCTGCGTGAGCCGATCATTTTCGCAAACAACGCGCTGCAAGGCGATTTCGACCACGCCGGACAGACGTTTGCGCGCTTTACCCTCAACTCGACCCTCGGCGTGGGCGGCCTGATCGACGTCGCCGGACGATGGGGTCAGCTTCCCTATTACGAACAGGATCTCGGGCTGACGTTTGGCGTTTGGGGCATCCCCGAGGGTCCCTACCTTGTCGTACCGGTCCTCGGTCCGTCCGATCCGCGTGATCTGATCGGTCAGGTTGGTGAGGGGTTCGGCGATCCGTTCAACAGGCTCGTCACCGGCAATCCATACACCCTCTATTGGATTCCATTTGTGCGAGGCGGGGTCAGCGGCATCGATCAGCGCTCGCGCTACATCGAGACCCTGGCAGACATCGAACGCACTTCGCTTGACTATTACGCCACAATCCGCTCGCTCTATCGGCAGAGACGAGCGGCGTTGATCCGTCACGAGAAAGAGCAGAATCTTCCGCCGCCCGCCTCGTTTAGTCGAAACGACGGCCCGGTTCCGTCCGTGAAGCCGCCGCAGGCCGCCATGGCCTCCGAAGCGCAAACAATCTCAGAGGTAGCTAGGTGAAGATGCGACGTATCGTCCTGACCGCTTTCGTATTGTTCGTGGGAGCACTCGGGCCCGCTATCCTTACGGCTGCCGCGGATCCTGCCGCGGTCATCAACAATCTCGGCAACCGTGCGCTCGAAGTGCTCGGCAAGAACGCCACCCCAGCGCAGCGCGTGGCCCGATTTCACGAGTTGTTCCGCGAGGATTTTGACGTGCCCGGTATCGCCCGCTTTGTTCTGGGGCGGTATTGGAAGACCGCGACCCCCGAACAGCAGGACGAATTTACCAGGCTGTTCGAAGACTATATCGCCATCGTCTATAGTTCCCAGCTGTCCGCCTATACCGGCGAGACCCTCAAGGTGACCGGCAGCCGCGCAGATCCCGAAGGAGCAATCGTCGCGAGCGAAATCATCCGCCCGTCCGGTGCCCCGCCGGTCAAGGTCGAATGGCATCTGGCCGACCAACACGGCACCTACAAGATCAGAGATGTCGCCGTCGACGGCATCAGCATGGCGGTGACGCAACGCTCCGAATTCGCGTCCGTGATCCAGCGCAATGGCGGGCAGGTCCAGGGCCTCATTGCCATGTTGCGCGAGAAGACCGGAAGTGCCTCTGGCCGGTAAAAACCGGCTGGATAGGTGGCATTGGGGTAGGCCCCGGCGGCGGGCTCAGGCACGCACTAACGGCTTGTAGCGAATGCGATGTGGCTGATCCGCCTCGGCGCCGAGGCGCCGGCGGCGGTCTGCCTCGTAATCGGCGTAGTTGCCTTCGAACCAGGTGATTTGGCTATCGCCCTCGAAAGCGAGGATGTGAGTGGCAACGCGGTCGAGAAACCACCGGTCGTGGGTGATGATTACCGCGCAGCCGGGGAAGTCGAGCAGCGCCTCCTCGAGTGCGCGCAATGTATCGACATCGAGGTCATTAGTCGGCTCATCGAGCAGCAGCACATTGGCGCCTGCCTTGAGCATCTTGGCCAGATGCACGCGGTTGCGTTCACCGCCCGACAGCTGACCCACCTGTTTCTGCTGGTCGGCGCCGCGGAAGTTGAACAGCGCACAATAAGCACGGCTCGCCATCTTGCGGCGCCCGAGATCGATCTCGTCCTGTCTACCCGAGATCTCCTCCCACACCGTGTTGGTCGCAACCAGAGCATCGCGGGACTGATCGACATAACCGAGCTTGACGGTCTCGCCGATCCGGAACCGGCCGCTGTCGGGCACCTCCCGACCGGTGACCAGGCGAAAGAGCGTCGTTTTGCCCGCGCCGTTTGGACCGATCACCCCGATGATCCCTCCAGGCGGCAGGCGGAAATCAAGCTGTTCGATCAACAGTCGGTCGCCAAAGCCTTTGCCGACCCCTTCGGCTGTGATCACCAGATCACCGAGCCGCGGTCCCGAGGGCAGAACGATTTGCGCCGTCTCGGGCGCCTTTTCCCGGCTTTGTGCCACCAGCGCTTCATAGGCGGAAAGCCGCGCCTTGCTCTTCGCTTGCCGAGCCCGCGGGCTCTGCCGCACCCATTCGAGCTCGCGTTCGAGGGTTCGCCGGCGAGCCGCTTCCTGCCGGCCCTCCTGTTCGAGCCGCTGCTGCTTTTGCTCGAGCCAGCCTGAGTAATTGCCCTCGAACGGGATACCCCGACCGCGGTCGAGCTCGAGAATCCACCCGGCCACCTCGTCGAGAAAATACCGGTCATGGGTGACGGTCACCACGGTGCCCGGATAATCTTCGAGAAAGCGCTGCAGCCAGCCGACCGACTCCGCGTCGAGATGGTTCGTCGGCTCGTCGAGCAGCAGCAGGTCCGGCCGTTGCAGCAGCAGGCGGCACAGCGCCACCCGGCGACGCTCGCCGCCGGAGAGCGTAGCCACCGCCGCGTCCCCCGGGGGGCAGCGTAGAGCGTCCATCGCGATCTCGATGGTGCGGTCGAGCTCCCAAGCCCCGGCTTGGTCGATCTTCTCCTGCAGCTCGCCCTGCTCGGCGATCAGCGCATCCATCTCGGCCGGCGAGAGATCTTCTGCAAAACGCGCGCTCACCGCCTCGAACCGGTCGAGCAATGCCTTGGTCTCGGCCAAGCCCTCGATGACATTGCCAAAGACGTCTTTCGCCGCATCGAGCCCAGGCTCTTGCGGCAGATAGCCGACCCGCGCCCCCTCGGCCGCCCAGGCTTCGCCGGAGAAGTCCTGCTCTTCGCCCGCCATAATGCGCAGCAAGGTCGACTTGCCCGCCCCGTTCGGGCCCAGAACCCCGATCTTGGCGCCCGGCAAAAAGGACAGCCAGATATCCTTCAGCACTTCGCGCCCGCCGGGATAGCTCTTGCCCAGCCCCTTCATCACATAGACGTACTGGTAGGCCGGCATTCGAGATCCTTTAGGTGTTGCGCGGCATGATCATCGGGTTCGCCGCTCTTCAGGAACGCTCGATGGCGATATTATCAAAACCGATAGGCGTTGTGATGGCGGGCTTGCTCTCAACCGCCGCCGCCGCTTTGGAGCAATCCTCTCCCGTCCTGACCGGCACCGCAGCGTATGGCGACTGGCGCAACGACACCCCCGGGGTCCGGCGCAAAATCGCCCCAGCAGACATGCCGCTCCCTTACGCGACGCCGAGCGCCAATCGCCATCCCGGCATCGTGGCTCGTCCCGGCGGCGCATGGCCAAAGGCGCCGCCAGGTTTTGCCGTCGACCTGTTCGCCAGCGGCCTCGATAACCCTCGCCTAGTTCGGGTCTCGCCGAGTGGCGACATTTTCGTCGCGGAAAGCCGGGCGGGCCGGATCCGAGTGTTGCGCGCCACGGACGTCACAGGAGCACCCGAGGTCCGCACCTTCGCCGACGGTCTCGACCGGCCCTTCGGCATCGCTTTCTGGCCGCCCGGGGCAAACCCGCGATATGTCTATATCGCGAAAACGGACGCGGTAGTCCGCTTTCCTTTTCGGAGGGGCGATCTGCAGCCCGCCGGTCCCCCGGAGACTATCGTCGCGGGATTGCCGCGGGGCGGCCATTGGACACGTGACGTCGTCTTCTCGGAAGACGGGGCTCGCATGTTCGTCTCGATCGGCTCGCGCAGCAACGATGCGGAGCGTTCAATTGGCGCGCTATGGGATTCGGAGGAGGAGCGCGCCGATGTGCTCGTCTTTACCCCGGAAGGCAAAGAGGAGCGGATTTTTGCGGCCGGCCTCCGCAACTGCGTCGGGATGGCGGTGCAGCCCGCGACTGGCGAGCTGTGGTGCTCGACCAACGAGCGGGATGGTCTCGGCGACGACCTCCCGCCCGATTACGTGACTCGCGTTCATGAAGGCGCCTTTTACGGTTGGCCGTGGTTCTATATCGGCGGGAACGAAGACCCGCGTCATTCGAGCGAACGGCCCGATCTGCGTGGTCGCGTGACCGAGCCCGATGTGCTGCTGCAGCCGCATTCGGCGCCACTCGGAATAGCGTTTTATGACGGCGCGCAATTTCCCGCCGAATATCGCGGCGATGCGTTCACCGCTCTCCACGGCTCGTGGAACCGGGCGAAGCGGACCGGTTACAAAGTGGTGCGTATCTTACTGAAGGACGGGCGGCCCACCGGTGAATACGAGGATTTTCTGACCGGCTTCGTGGTCAACGACAGCCGAGTCTGGGGCCGACCGGTCGGTGTCGCCGTCGCACATGACGGTGCGCTGCTGGTCAGCGAGGACGGCAACGGAACGATTTGGCGGGTATCATATCGCGGACCATGACCTCCGTTCCCTGCCGCACAGGGAAAACTCGGGTAAAAATTTTTCCGTAGCTCCCCATACGCCGAAAAACCGCGTGTCATCATAGACTTGGGCACGGCGCTCGGCAAAAATCGAAGGCTTGGCAGGGAACCGGCAGGGAAGCCTAAAAATCCTCGGATCGCCGTCTGGTATCACCCGGTCATTGCTAACATACTAATTCACTAATTAACAATTGCGCGGTTCTTATATGGTGTGGAACTTCGCGATGGCAAGCGGGCGGCGGGGTCGCCCACGCCGCGCTGGGTGAACAGGATGGCGGGAGCCCCCCATGTCCGGGAACAAGATGTCCGAGAACAAGCACGATTACGAGGTCGGCCGCGACAAGCCGCCGGTGCATACCCGATTCAAGAAAGGCCCGTCTGGCAACCCGCGCGGCCCGCGCCCGAAGAACCTACCGGCATTGCTGGTCGAGGCGCTCAACGAGAAGGTGGTCGTGACCATCGACGGCGAGCGGCGCGAGATCACCAAGCGCGAGGCGGTCGCCACTCGGCTGGTCAACAAATCGACCGGGGCGGATCTGCGCGCCACCAAGATGCTGATCGACACCTTGAATCGCCATGACCTCCTCGTCCGCCGCGGTAAACCGGGCGGGCTCGGGCGGTTGTGTGCGCTGCCTTCGCAGCTGATGAACTGGCACATCGAGATTATCGGCGATCCCCGGAAGGGCCCGCAAGGGCCGGCCGTCCGGGGAGATGGCAGTGCGCGCCGGCAAGATCCGCCGGCTCATCATGCCGCCGCGTCAAGATCGGCCATACTTGCTAAATTGTCTAGTTTATCTAGATTAGACAAAGAAGGATTGTCATGCGCTCTGTATCTGCCACCGAAGCCAAGCAGCGCCTCGCCGCGCTTCTCGATGCCGCGCAGCGCGAGCCAGTCATGATCCGCCGACAGAACCGGGACGCTGCCGTACTCCTCTCGCCGCAGGAATACGATCGGCTACGCGCGCTCAACACAGACGAGTTTCAGCGCTTCTGTGACCGCATCGGCGAGCGTGCGGCCGCGCGAGGGATGACCGAGGAAAAGCTGGCCGAAATCCTTGTCGACGAGAGCTAGGGCGCGCGTTGTCGTCGATACAAACGCGCTCGTCAGCAGGTTGCTTCTCCCGCGGTCGATCCCGGGGCAGGCTGTTCGCAAGGCTGTTGCCGACGGCCAGCTCCTCGCCTCCGACTCCACCATTATGGAGCTGGCCGACGTTCTCGGCCGTCCGAAGTTCGACCCCTATGTCACAATCCGGGAACGCCAGGAGTTCTTGCGTCTATTCAACCGCATTGCCGACAGAATCCCGATCACACGCGTCATACAAGTCTGCCGTGATCCAAAGGACGACAAGTTTCTTGAGCTTGCCGTCAACGGCACGGCGCAATTGATCATCACCGGCGACGCCGACCTTCTCGCCCTTCATCCCTTCCGCGGCATCGAGATTCTCACTCCGGGGAGCTATCTCGTGCGCTGACCAGTCGAGGCGCCGAAGATCATCGAAATCGATCATCATTCGAAGCTGGAAAAGGCCTAGTCGCATGCTGGCGCCAGGCGGTGGGCGGCCCGTGCGGTCGATCTCGAACAGGCGGCCATGCGCCGTTCCGGCGCTGTCAATGGCGTTCGCGAGTTCGACCCCGAGGGTCAGCTTCTGAGCCCGGCCGACCGCGTCGAGCATGACCGCCAGTCCCGGATGCGCCGGCGTCCGCGCGCCGAGCCTACGGAAATCTTCGGCATTGCTGGTCACAATGATCCGGTCGTCGGCGATCGCGCGGGCGAGGATATCCGCGTCCGAGGCGCCACGCAGGCCGAGCTCCTGGACGTGCAGCGCATCCACACCATGCGCCGTGCGGAGATGACGGGCGAGCAGCGGCGAAAGGTTCTCGTCGATCAGGAAGCGCGGCGCCACAACTTGCCGCCCGGCGTCCCCGCGGCGGGTTTGCCTTGGCATAGAGGGCGGCCGCTTCCACCGCATCGATCGAGATAGGGATAATCCTCGAGCACGCTCTCAACGCTGTCGCCGCTTTCGAGGCGGCCGAGGATTTATTGTGCCGTAATCCGGGTGCCCCGGATCGTCGGAATACCGCCCATGATCCGATGCGGAAATTCAAATGTCGGGCGAGCATCTCTCGCCGCGTGTGAACTCCTGCTGAAGGTCATCAGCCCGGGGGCGGGTATGGGGAACGATTTGGCGGCTATCATATCTGGGAAGTCAGGGCCGGTAGCTCATAGACGTCACAAACTCTCTGGTTGACACTTGGTGAGTGAGTGCTTACTTGCGGGGCGCCATGGCTGTGACCCGATTGGATGGTGACGAGAGGCGAAAGGCGATCGTCGCGGCAGCGGTCCCGCTCTTTGCCCGCAAGGGCTTCGCCGGCACGACGACAAAGGAGCTCGCCGAGGCGGCGGGAATCTCTGAAGCCCTGCTGTTCCGGCATTTCCCGAGCAAGAAACACCTTTACGAAGAGATCCTGCGTCTCGGCTGCGAAGGGGATCCGGCGCTCGAGCGACTGGCGATACTCGAGCCCTCGACCGCAACGCTCGTTCACATGATCCATTTCATGGTCCGCTATTTTCTGCTCGGCGCCGGGGTCGATCGGGCAGAGCTCGACACCCGGCTGCGCCTCGTCCTGCACAGCTTTCTCGAGGACGGGGAGTATGCCCGCGAGCTGTTCGACAGGATTTTCGATCGGGTGCACCCGCTTTTTGCCGCCTCGATCGAGGCGGCCACGGCGGCGGGAGACCTGAAACCCGGATCGATCGCCTCCGCGAACCGTTTTTGGTTTGGCCAGCACGTTGCTGCGATGGTCGCGTTTGTGCTTCTGCCCGGCCGCGCCTCGGTACCCTATCAAGGAACGCCGGCGGCGCTGGTCGAAGAGGCGAGCCGGTTCATTCTGCGCGGCATCGGGATGAGGGACACGGCGATCGCCGCGACACTCACCGATTGCGCACGCAGCCCGATCGAGCTCGCACCCGCCTAGCAGGAGAAACGCCTATGGATGGCGAATTGACGGCTGGCATGCCTGCGGAAGCGCTGAACCCGGACCAGCCACTGCGCGAGCGAAGAGACGCCGGCCGCGCCACGACGCGGCGGCCGAAAACGGTCCGCTGGTTCCTTATCATGGCGCTCTTGCTGACGCTTGTGCTCGGCGGACTTTACGGTTTCAACCGTTTCCGCCAGCAGGCGATGGCGACCTTTTTCGCCAATAACAGACCGCCCCCGGCGCAAATCAGCGCGGTCGAGGTCGAGACCGAGACGGTGCCGCGCTTTGCCACCGGCATCGGCTCGGTCTCCGCCATACATCAGGTGACGATCAACCCCGAGGTGGGCGGACGCGTCACAAAGATCTTCTTTGAGCCGGGTGCCACGGTGAAGGCCGGCGACCCGCTCGTCCAGCTCAACGACGCACCCGATCGCGGTGACCTCGCCAATTACCAGGCGCAGGCGCACTGGGCGGAAACTACGCTTCAGCGCTCCAGCGAGCTTGCCAAGCACCAATACGAAGCGCGGGAAACCGTCGATCAGAAACAGAGCCAGCTCGACCAGGCTCGGGCCCAAATCATCAAGACCGAAGCGTTGATCGAGCAAAAGCTGATCCGCGCTCCGTTCTCCGGTCAGCTCGGCACGCGCCAGATCGAGGTCGGGCAATACCTGACGCCCGGCGCGCGGATCGTTACTCTGACCGATCTGTCGATGCTCTATGTGAATTTCACCCTGCCGTCGCAGATCCGGGCGCAAATCTCGGTCGGCCAGCAGGTCAATGTCACCGCAGACGCCTTTCCCGGCCGAGTTTACACGGCTGAAATCACGACGATCGAGCCGCAGGTCAGCGCCGATACGCGGACGATGACGGTCCAGGCGACGATGCGAAATCCAGACAACTCCTTGCTGCCCGGCATGTTCGTCAACGCCGCGGTCGTGTTGCCGCCGCAGCCCGATATGGTGGTTCTCCCCGAGACCGCGGTCGACTACACGCTCTATGGCGACAGCGTCTATGTGATTCAAGAAGACGGTAAGGACGCCAAGGGCAATCCGATCCTCAAAGCGGTCCGGACTCCGGTCAAGACCGGCGCGCGATGGGACGGCAAGGTAGCGATCCTCAATGGGCTGAAGCCGGGGCTGCGCGTCGCGGCCGCGGGCCAGATCAAGCTCCAGGACGGCGTCCAGGTCGCCGTCACCGGCTCCCCCGCGCCCCAGCCACCGGCCCATCCGACGCCAAACTAAAGGTCTGACGAACGTTGGACGGCAAAAACACCAGCCTACCTTCGCCTACCGCCCCTCATCCTCCCGCTGCGCGGGTCCCTCCCTCTCCCCGCTCGCGGGGAGAGGGCCGGGGTGAGGGGCGTGTTCGGCCGAAACGCCTAGACGTTCGATAAACGGGCTCTGAGCATGTCCTTCACCGACATCTTTATCCGCCGGCCTGTGCTCTCCCTGGTGGTAAGCCTGCTGATCCTGCTGATCGGGCTCAGGGCGATGACCTCGCTGCCGATCCGGCAATACCCCAAATTGTCGAATACGACGATCACGGTTACGACAATCTACCCCGGCGCCGCGCCCGACGTCATTCAGGGCTTTATGACGACGCCGATATCACAGGCCGTGGCGACAGCCGAAGGCATCGACTATCTGACCGCTACCTCGGTACAGGGGACGAGCACAGTCACTGCCTATATCCGGCTCAACTACGACCCTAGTCAGGCATTGACCGATGTCATGGCCAAGGTCCAGCAGGTCAAGTACCAGCTCCCCAAGGATGCACAGGACCCGATTATCACCAAGGCAACCGGCCAAACGACCGCGGTCATGTATATCGGCTTTGCCAGCTCGGAACTCTCGAGTGCGGCGATTTCGGACTATTTGACCCGGGTCGTGCAGCCGCTGCTCGCCACTGTTGACGGGGTCGCCTCGGCCGACATCCTCGGCGGTCAAACCTTCGCCATGCGGCTCTGGCTCGACCCCGCGCGAATGGCGGCGCACGGAATTTCCGCCGACGACATCGCCGCAGCGATCCGCGCCAACAACTATCAGTCTGCACCGGGCCAGGCGAAGGGCTTTTTCACTGTCGCCAACGTCGACGTCGACACAGGGCTCGCCGATGTCGCGCAGTTCAAAAAAATGGTGGTGAAGTCAAAGGACGGCGCTCTGGTGCGAATGGAGGACATCGCCAGCGTCGATCTCGCCGCCCAAAGCTGGACCTCGAGCGTCGCGATGAACGGGCAACACGCCGTATTCATCGGCGTGCAGGCGACCCCGACCGGCAATCCTCTGTCGCTGGTCGCCGGCGTTCGCGCATTGCTGCCCGAGATCCAGCGCAACCTGCCACCTTCGGTCAAGATGGAGGTCGCTTACGATTCGACCAAGTTTATCCAGGCCTCGATCAACGAGGTCAAGTCGACCTTGGCCCAGGCCGTTGCCATCGTGATAGTCGTCATCTTTCTGTTTCTCGGCAGCTTCCGATCGGTGTTGATCCCGATCGTGACGATCCCGCTGTCACTGATCGGCGCCGGGACGATCATGGCGGCACTCGGCTTTAGCGTGAATCTGCTGACCCTACTGGCGATGGTGCTGGCGATCGGGCTCGTCGTCGACGACGCCATTGTCGTGCTGGAGAATGTCTATCGCCACATAGAGCAGGGCCGCACCCCGGCGCAGGCGGCCTTGATCGGAGCCCGGGAGATCGCGAGCCCCGTCATTTCGATGACCCTCACGCTTGCCGCGGTCTATGCTCCAATCGGGTTTCTTGGCGGGGTGACCGGCGCGCTGTTCCGCGAATTCGCTTTTACCTTGGCCGGCGCGGTCATTATCTCGGGCATCGTCGCGGTGACGTTGTCGCCGATGATGTGCTCCGTGCTGTTGACACAAGAGATGTCCCAAGGGCGCTTCGCCCGGGTGATCGACCGGGGTTTTTCGCGCCTTGCCGAATGGTACGGGCGTAAACTGGAGCGCTCGCTCGACTACCGTCCGGTGACCGCGCTTTTTGCCGCTGCGGTCTTTGCCAGCCTCGCTTTCATGTACATGAATACCAAAGCCGAGCTCGCGCCGGAGGAGGATCAGGGTGTCCTCTTCTCGCTGACCAAGGCGCCGCAATACGCCAATCTCGATTATGCGGACGCCTATGGCGACAAGCTCGACAAAGCCTTCGCATCTTTCCCGGAGACCGATCTGCGTTTTGTCGTCAACGGCCGGTTCGGTCCGAACCAGGGCATCGCCGGCGCGATCCTAAAGCCGTGGGGCGAGCGCAGTCGTTCCGCGCAGCAGTTGAAACCTCTAATGCAAAGGAAGGTAGCGGAAGTCGAAGGGGAGAGCGCGTTTGTCTTTTCACTGCCGCCGCTGCCGGCGACGATCGGCGGCTTGCCAGTGCAGATGGTGCTCTACACCACTGGCGGATTTCAAGAGATCTACCAGGCCATGGCCAAGATCAAGGCTGCAGCGCGCAAGAGCGGCCTGTTCATGGTCATCGACAGCGATCTCGACTTCAATCAGCCGATGATCGGAGTCAAGATCGATCGCTCGAAGGCGAACCAGCTCGGCGTCACGATGCAATCGATCGGCAACACATTGGCGGTGCTGGTCGGCGAGAACTACATCAATCGCTTCAATCTTGGTGGCCGGTCCTATGAGGTGATCCCACAGGTGCCGCGCGCGGACCGGCTGACACCCGAGACGTTGACGCACTATTACGTGACTTCGGCGGCAGGTCAGCCGGTGCCGCTGTCCAATCTCGTCGCATTGACGACCAGCACCCAGCCCAACGCGCTGACCCAATACAACCAGCTGAACTCTGCCACCTTCCAGGCCGTGCCGATGCCTGGGGTGACGATGGGCCAGGCGGTCGATTTTCTCGAGCAGCAAACTAAGGACCTGCCCGCCGGCTTTAGTCACGACTTTCTTTCCGATACGCGCCAATACGTGCGCGAGGGCAATCAGCTGACGATTACCTTCGTTTTTGCTCTGATTGTGATCTTTCTGGTGCTGGCGGCGCAGTTCGAGAGCCTGCGCGACCCATTAGTGATTCTCGTCAGTGTGCCGATGTCGATCTGCGGGGCGCTGATGCCGCTGTTCTTCGGCTTGGCGACGATGAACATCTACACTCAGGTCGGGCTCGTCACTTTGATCGGACTGATCAGCAAGCACGGCATTTTAATGGTCGAGTTCGCCAATGTGCTGCAGGTTCGCGAGAGCCTCGACCGGAGGCGCGCGATCGAGCAGGCCGCTCGGGTCCGCCTGCGCCCGATTCTGATGACGACGGCGGCGATGGTTGTGGGGCTCGTACCGTTGTTGATCGCGACCGGCGCCGGTGCCGCGAGCCGCTTCTCGATCGGTGTCGTCGTCGTCGCCGGCATGTCGGTCGGCACTCTGTTTACTTTGTTCGTACTGCCCGCGGTCTATACCGTGCTGGCAAAAGACCACCTCGCCGCCGCGCGCTCGACGCGGGTGCGCGAGATCGCGCAGGTGTCGTAATGGTAGGCCCGGCAGGATTCGAACCTGCGACTACACCGTTATGAGCGGCGTGTTCTAACCAGCTGAACTACGGGCCCTCGGGACCACCCGGCCGGCGAGCTCAGGTGTCGAGGAAGCTGCGCAATTTGCGCGAGCGACTGGGGTGCTTTAGCTTCCTCAACGCCTTTGCCTCGATCTGTCGGATGCGCTCACGGGTCACCGAGAATTGCTGGCCGACCTCCTCGAGCGTGTGGTCGGTATTCATGCCGATGCCGAAGCGCATGCGCAAGACGCGCTCCTCGCGCGCTGTCAACGAAGCCAAGACGCGCGTCGTCGTCTCGCGCAGATTAGCCTGGATCGCCGCATCGAGCGGCAACACCGCGTTCTTGTCTTCGATGAAGTCGCCGAGATGCGAATCCTCCTCGTCGCCGATTGGCGTCTCGAGGCTGATTGGCTCCTTGGCTATCTTTAACACCTTGCGAACCTTCTCTAGCGGCATCGCAAGTTTTTCGGCAAGCTCCTCCGGGGTCGGTTCGCGGCCGATCTCGTGCAGCATCTGCCGTGAGGTGCGCACTAGCTTGTTGATCGTCTCGATCATATGCACGGGGATACGGATTGTGCGCGCCTGATCGGCGATCGAGCGGGTGATCGCCTGACGGATCCACCAGGTGGCATAGGTCGAGAATTTATAGCCGCGGCGGTATTCGAATTTATCAACCGCCTTCATCAAGCCGATATTGCCCTCTTGAATCAAGTCCAAGAACTGCAAGCCGCGGTTGGTGTATTTCTTGGCGATCGAGATCACAAGGCGCAGATTGGCCTCAACCATTTCTTTCTTTGCTCGACTTGACTCGCGCTCGCCGCGTTGGACGGTTTGCACGACCCGGCGAAACTCCGCGATCGGTAGCTTCGCCTCGGCGGCAATCTGCGCAACAGCAGCGCGCAGCTTTTCCACGTCGGCACAGTGCTTTTCCACCAATTTTGCCCATCCGCGACCGCACACAGTTCCGACGCGATCGAGCCAATTGGCGCCAAGCTCGTTGCCGATATAGTGCTGCAGAAATTCCGGGCGTTTGATCCCAACACTCTCAGCCAGCCTAAGCAGTCTTCCTTCATCAGCGACGAGCCGGCGATTGACATCGTAGAGCTGCTCGACGAGGTCCTCGATGCGCGTGTTGTTTAAGCGCACCCGCTTGACATCATCGATAATAGCCGCCTTGAGTTTCTCGTAGCGGCGTTCGGTCGCCCGCGGCAGCATTTCGCCTTTCTGCAAGGCGTTGATCCGCTGGTCCTGGAGCTTACGCAGCTTCTTGTAGGTGTCCGCGATCGCGTCGAAAGTCGCGAGCGCGCTCGGCTTCAGCTGCGCTTCCATCGCGGCAAGAGAGACTGAACTTTCCTCGCCCTCAGCCTCCTCAACGGCGAGCTCACTCTCGAGCCCCACAAGTTCGGCCAGCGGTTCTTCGCCGTTCCCGGCTTCGCCGTTCGGCTCAGGAGCAGCCTCGGATGGCGCGATGACAACCGCCTCCGCCGGCACCTGCTCGAACCCACCGCTCCCATATGTCGCGTCGAGATCAATTATGTCGCGTAGCAGCATCCTTCCTTCGTTGAGAGCGTCGCGCCAACCGATGATCGCGCGGGTTGTCAGCGGATTCTCACAGATGCCGCCGATCATCATCTCCCGGCCGGCCTCGATCCGCTTGGCGATCGCAATCTCCCCTTCTCGGGATAGCAGCTCGACCGAACCCATCTCCCGCAGATACATACGAACGGGATCATCGGTGCGTCCGATATCATCATCATCGAGGTTGCCACGGACCTCGCTGTCGGCTTCGTCGGCCTCGGCGGCCGCGGGCTCTTCGCTCTCTTCGCTCTCGATCAGATTGACTCCGAGCTCCGACAGCATCGTCATCGTGTCCTCGATCTGCTCTGAGGACACCTGGTCATGCGGCAGCGCGGCGTTTAACTCATCATAGGTCAAATATCCACGCTCCTTGCCGCGGGCCAGAATCTTCTTGATTGCAGCGGCAAGAGTGTCGAGTAGCGGAGCATCCGCTGCCTCCTCGCGCGTTTCGGTTGCTTCAGCCGTGTTCGCCGCTTTGCTCGCCATTCCACCATCCCTAAATAAGCGCGCGTTCCGTCCGGCCGCGACCGGACGTGACAAGACAATCCTTCGCCGTGATTCTCTCGACGTTGGTCGGTCCGGGCGGGTCAAATATGGTCTTCACTGGCGATCAGACCTTGCTTCAACGCCTGCTCCCTGGCGGCTTGAAACCGCTCCCACTTCTCGGCCGACACCTCACTTTCGAGGACGTTGCCGGCCTCAGCCATGACCGACCGCTCCCTGCCTCCCAGCATTCTGATCACATGCGTCCATTCCTTGCGCGCGGAAGCCGGATCGGGGCATCGGACCACAAAGCCAGTATCGACAGAAGGCGATAGAAGCGCGTCCACGGTCGCCGCAAACCCGCTTTGCACAAGGTGTTGTTGCAGTGTTCCAGCGTCAAGCCCCGGGCGCAAGGCTTGGAGCGCTAAAATCTCATGCCGAAGCTGGACGAAATCGGCCTCGGGGAGGTCGAGAGAGGCGAACTCCTCGGCGACCTCGACAATCAAGCCGGGGAAATGAAGGAGAATGCGGAACAATATCTCGCGCTGCAGGTGCTGCGGCTGACGCGGCGGCGGCGGCGGGCCGTCGTGGACAGCCGTGCTCGAGGGCGATTTGCGCAGGCTTTTGCGTCGCGCCTGCCAAGGATCGCAGCGTTGTCTGAACAGTATGGTGAACTCGGAGCGAACCATCGGGTCTGATATAGCCCGCACGTGCTCGAGCAGACGGTTTTGGATCCCGGCTAGCCGCTCCGGCGTATCACGCGGTGTTCCGCGCACCTCAGATTCCCAAAGCATGTCCGCCAAGGGCCGTGCCGCTGCGAGAATTTGGTCGAGACCGGCCCGCCCCGATGTTCGAATGATTGAATCGGGATCTTCGCCAGACGGCAGGGTCGCGAAGCGCAGGCTACATCCGGGGCGCAGCAACGGCAGCGCCCGGCGCAGCACCCGGGCGGCAGCTTGCTGTCCCGGCTCGTCGCCATCAAAGCACAGGATCGGTTCGGGCCCCAAGCGCCAAAGATCATGCAGCTGGAAATCCGTCAATGCCGTCCCGAGCGGCGCCACCGCGGTCCGGTAACCCGCGCGATGTAAAGCGATCACATCCATGTAGCCTTCGGCGACTATGAGCCCAGGCCCAGCCGATGGCGCCTCGCGCGAGAGGCCTGCCCGCGCCGCCGCCCAGCCGTACAGCACGTGCCCTTTCTCGAAGACCGCGGATTCAGGTGAATTTAGATATTTGGGTTGTCCATCACCGATCATGCGGCCGCCAAAGGCGATCACCCGGCCGGTCTTATCGCCGATCGGAAACATTATTCTGCTGCGGAAATAGTCGATCGGCTCGCCCGCGGCGACGCTCGAGGGTCGACGCAGGAGCCCAGCCTCGATCAGCAGCGATTCGGGAAAATCGCCTGAAAGGCTGCGGCGGAGCGCCTGTCGGTCGTCCGGCGCCCAACCCAGGCGAAAGCGCCGGATCGTCTCGGTATCGAGACCACGTTCATCGAGATAACTTCGCGCACGAGCGCCCGCGGGCGACCCCAGACGAGCTTCGTAAAAGGCGGCAGCAGCCTCCAACGCCCCGAGCAAGGTTTTTTGCTGTTGGGCGCGCTCGCGTTCTTGCGGAGTCGGCCGCGGGACGGCGAGCCCGGCCTCGCCCGCCAGCTTCTCGATCGCCTCGATGAAGTCGAGGTTGTCGTGGCGCATCACGAACCCGATCGCATCGCCATGCGCGCCACAGCCAAAGCAGTGAAAAAAAGCTTTGTCTTCGACAACGTAGAAGGAGGGCGTCTTTTCGTGATGGAAGGGGCACAGCCCGGCATATTCGCGGCTACGCCGGACCAGCTTCACGCTGCGTCCGATCAAGCCGGAAAGCGAAATCCGGCTGCGCAGCTCGTCGAGAAAGCCTGGCGGAAAGGCCATCCCGCTACTATGCCGAAAGCTAACTCAAGAGTCGCTTTGCGATTGCCCCGGCCCGGGCGAAATCGATGACGCTCTCGTGGCGTTCGCGCAGTGCCCCCATGACCCGGCCCATGTCTTTCATGCCGACTGCCCCGATGTCTCTGATCACGGCTATTACCGCCGCCTCAATATCGGCCTGATCGAGCTGATGAGGGAGAAAGCTCTCGATCACCGCGATCTCCTCGGACTCCCGCTGAGCCAGATCGTTACGTTTGCCTTGCTCGAAAAGCGCAATCGATTGGCGGCGTTGCTTGGTCATCGCCTGCAGCATCCGCCGGATCTCGGCATCGGAGAGACCCTCGGCGTTGGCGCGGCCTCGAGCGGCGATGTCGCGATCCTTGAGGCCAGCCAATATCAGGCGAATGGTTGAGACCGTGCGCATCTCTCGCGCCTTCATCGCCTGATTGAGCCGGTCGGTGAAGGCTTGACGCAGCATCGGCGCGCTCCCCCAACGAAAGTCTTAATGCTATCGCGTTTAAGGTTCTGCAGCAATTCCGCATATCTTCTCCTAACTAATTGAAACAGCGATAAGTTCGGACCAGGAGATGATTGACGCCGGGCGGCTGGAAGGGTATCTCTCGCTACCGCTTCGCCGTTCGCTTCCGGGTCGCGCCAATCGCGTTCCGGGATATGCCAGCAGGACTCCTCGCCGATGCGCGACTCGACGCCGCGACCGCCCGACTGCAACGCTGCGCTCGTCCTCGCCGACGGCACCGTTTTTTGGGGCCGCGGGCTTGGCGCGATCGGGAATGGGGCCGGCGAAGTCTGCTTCAATACCGCCGTCACAGGTTATCAGGAAATCCTGACCGATCCTTCCTACGCCGGACAGATTATCGCCTTCACCTTTCCCCACATCGGCAATGTCGGCGCGAATCAGGAGGACATGGAAGCCACTACCGTTGCGGCGCGCGGGCTGGTGCTGAGAGCACCGATTAGCGAGCCGGCGAACTATCGCGCAACCCAATCACTCGACAGGTGGCTCAAAGGCCATGGGCTCATCGGCATCGCGGGGGTCGATACCCGGCGGCTGACAATGCACATCCGCGATTTCGGACCGCCCAATGGCGTCATCGCCCACGATCCCGAGGGACGGCTCGACATTCCTTCGCTGCGAGCCCGGGCTCGCGCCTGGCCGGGTCTCGAAGGCATGGATCTCGCCAAAGAAGTGACCTGCCGCCAAACCTACGAGTGGGATCAAACCGTATGGGATCGAAATCGCGGCTACGGTCTGCAACAGAACTTCCGCTACTGCGTTGTAGCGATTGACTACGGTGTCAAGCGCAACATCCTGCGTATGCTCGCCGCGCACGGCTGCCGAGTCATCGTAGTTCCGGCCACTGCATCGACAGCGGACATCATGGGCCACCGGCCCGACGGCATTTTCTTGTCGAACGGCCCCGGTGACCCAGCGGCGACCGGCACCTACGCGGTACCTGTGCTGCGTGACCTGTTGGATTCGGGTAAACCCGTCTTCGGCATCTGTCTCGGTCACCAGGTGCTGGCATTGGCGCTCGGCGGCAGAACCCGCAAGATGGCGCGCGGTCACCGCGGAGCGAATCACCCGGTCAAGGATCTGCAGACCGGCAAAATAGAGATCACCAGCCAAAACCATGGGTTTGTCGTTGACCCGGAAAGCTTGCCGAAGGATGTCGAACCGACGCATTTCTCGCTCTTCGACAACAGCAACGAGGGCCTGCGGATGATCGGCAAGCCGGTGTTCTCCGTGCAATATCACCCGGAGGCAAGCCCTGGTCCGCAAGACAGCCATTACCTGTTCGAGCGCTTTGTCCGGCTGATGGGCGAGAATGCCTAAGCGCACCGACATCGACAGTATTCTGATCATCGGCGCGGGTCCGATCGTCATCGGTCAAGCTTGCGAGTTCGATTATTCCGGGACCCAAGCCTGCAAGGCTTTGAAAAGCGAGGGGTACCGGATCGTGCTGGTGAATTCGAACCCGGCCACGATCATGACCGACCCGGAACTGGCCGATGCCACCTATATCGAGCCCGTCACTCCCGAGATGGTCGCGAAGATCGTTGCCCGCGAGCGCCCAGATGCTCTGCTGCCGACGATGGGCGGTCAGACTGCTCTCAACACAGCCATGGCGCTCGCCCGTTCGGGGTTGCTGGAACGCTACGAGGTCGAGCTGATCGGCGCCAACGAAAAGGCGATCGCCAAGGCCGAGGACCGCCAACTCTTCCGCCAGGCGATGGACAAGATCGGCCTCACCTCGCCGAAGAGCCGGCTCGTACGCTCAGTGGACCAAGCGCTCGTGGCCCTGGAGACGACGGGATTACCGGCGATCATCCGACCGTCGTTCACCTTGGGGGGGACCGGCGGCGGCATCGCTTACAACGCGCACGAGTTCGAGGACATAGTCCGCGGCGGGCTCAGAACGTCGCCGACGCACGAGGTACTGATCGAGGAGTCGGTCCTCGGTTGGAAGGAGTACGAGATGGAGGTAGTCCGCGATCGCGCGGACAACTGCATCATCGTCTGCTCGATCGAAAATATCGACCCGATGGGGATCCATACCGGCGATTCGGTTTGTGTCGCTCCGGCGCTGACCCTCACCGACAAGGAATACCAGCTGATGCGCAACGCCGCGATCGCGGTATTGCGCGAGATCGGCGTCGACACCGGCGGATCAAACGTGCAGTTCGCGATCAACCCCGCCGATGGCCAGCTCGTCGTCATCGAGATGAACCCTCGGGTTTCACGCTCATCGGCGCTCGCCTCCAAGGCAACCGGCTTCCCGATCGCCAAGGTCGCCGCCAAGCTCGCCGTCGGCTACACCCTCGACGAGCTGGACAACGAGATTACCCGGACCACCCCGGCATCGTTCGAACCGACGATCGATTACGTCGTCACCAAGATGCCGCGCTTTACGTTCGAAAAGTTTCCGGGAACCGACCCGCTGCTGACGACCTCGATGAAGTCGGTCGGCGAGGCGATGGCGATCGGGCGCAGCTTTGCCGAATCGGTCCAAAAGGCGCTGCGTTCACTGGAAACGGGTCTCAGCGGATTTGACGAGGTAGCGATCGAGGGTGTGGAGAGCGCCGGCAAGGACGCGGTCAAAGCTGCGCTGGCCAGGTCCTCGCCCGATCGCTTGCTGCTGGTCGCGCAGGCCTACCGGCACGGGCTGACGACGGCGGAGATTCACGCCGCTTGCCGTTTCGAGTCCTGGTTTCTCGACCGCATCCGCGAGATCGTCGAGATCGAAGAACGGGTAAGACGCGACGGACTGCCGCACGATCGCACGGAGTTTTTGCGACTCAAGCAGATGGGCTTCTCGGATGCCCGCCTCGCGAAGCTGACGGGGCTCGACGAGGAGGCGGTATCGGCACGACGCCGAGACGACGATCTTCGGCCGGTCTATAAGCGCATCGACACCTGCGCGGCCGAGTTCCCCTCGCTCACCCCATACCTCTATTCCTCATATGAAGGCGACGGGTTCGATTCGCCGCAATGCGAGGCCGATCCGAGTGAGCGGCGAAAGGTGATCATTCTCGGCGGTGGCCCCAACCGGATCGGGCAGGGGATCGAGTTCGACTACTGCTGCGTGCACGCGGCCTATAGTCTGCGTGAGGCGGGTATCGAGACGATCATGATCAACTGCAACCCGGAGACGGTGTCGACGGATTACGACACGTCGGACCGGCTCTATTTCGAGCCGTTGACCGCTGAGGACGTCCTCGAGATCGTGCGGGTAGAAGAGCGCCGAGGCACCCTGCTCGGGGTGATCGTGCAGTTCGGCGGACAAACCCCGCTGAAGCTTGCAGCGGCGCTGGAGCGGGCACAGGTCCCGATCCTCGGGACCTCGCCCGATGCGATCGATCTCGCCGAGGACCGTAACCGTTTCCAGGGCCTTCTTAGGACCCTCGGGCTGCGCCAAGCGATAAACGGCACAGCCGGTACCGCGAGCGAGGCTGAAGAGATCGCCTCTCGCATCGGCTATCCGGTGATGATCCGCCCGTCCTACGTCCTCGGCGGGCGGGCGATGGAGATTGTCCATGACGCCGCCGCGCTCAAGCGGTATATGCGCGATGCGGTCAGGGTGTCCGGGACAAGCCCGGTACTAATCGACCGCTATCTGAAAGACGCAATAGAGGTCGATGTCGACGCAGTGTCCGACGGGTCCACCGTCGAGGTAGCCGGCATTATGGAGCATATCGAGGAGGCCGGGATTCACTCTGGCGACAGTGCCTGTTCGCTGCCGCCGTACAGTCTTGCGCGCGACACCATCGTTAAGATCGAGCAGCAGACGGTCGCCCTCGCCCGGGCGCTTGAGGTAGTCGGGCTGATGAACGTTCAATTCGCCGTGAAGGGCAATGAAATCTACGTCCTCGAGGTCAATCCGCGCGCCTCGCGGACCGTCCCGTTTGTCGCCAAGGCGATCGGCGTTCCGATCGCCAAGATAGCCGCACGGGTCATGGCAGGCGACCGCCTCGACGCGAGCATCTCCCGCCTCCGTCACTCGCGTCTCGCAAATGGTGGTCATGTGGCGGTCAAGGAAGCCGTCTTTCCGTTTGCGCGCTTTCCGGGCGTCGACCTGATTCTTGGTCCGGAGATGAAGTCGACTGGCGAGGTAATGGGGCTCGACGCCGATTTCGGACGCGCCTTCGCGAAGTCGCAGCTCGGTAGCGGTACCAACTTGCCCTTTGAGGGACGCGTCTTTGTCTCGGTGCGAGATCAAGACAAGATGGCGCTTGTCGAGCCGTGCCGTCAGCTCTTCGAAATGGGGTTCGCGCTGATTGCCACAAACGGCACTGCGCAAGCTCTGATCGCCCACGACCTGCCGGTGGCGCGCATCAACAAAGTGAGCGACGGGCGCCCTCACATCGTCGATTTGATGTTGAGCGGCGGTGTCCAGCTGGTCTTCAACACGACCGAGGGCGCGCAAGCGATCGCCGATAGCTTTGGCCTCAGACGCACCGCGCTGACCAACAGCATCCCATATTATACGACCGTCGCCGGGGCGAGGGCGGCAGTGCAGGCAATCAAGGCGTTGCGCGCCGGCAATCTTGAAGTCGCGCCACTACAGTCATACCTTTGATTGTTCCGCGGCAGCCCTTGCCGTGGTTTTCGTTAGCAGGATGCGAACCCCTTTTCGATGAACAAGATTCCCATGACGGCCGATGGCTACAATCGGCTCCGGGAGGAGCTGAAGCGCCTGAAGACTGTCGACCGGCCTGCGATAATCCGCGCCATCGCAGAGGCTCGAGATCACGGCGATTTGGCCGAGAATGCCGAATATCACTCCGCGCGCGACCGGCAGAGCTTCATCGAAGGCCGGCTGGCCGAAATCGAGGACAAGATCGCCCGTGCGGAAGTCATTGACGTTTCCAAGCTGTCGGGTTCGGCGATCAAATTCGGGGCTCGGGTCACGCTTGCGGATGAGGAGACCGACGAGGAGCAGACCTTTCAAATCGTCGGCGAGGACGAAGCCGATATCAGTCAGGGTCGGCTGTCGGTGACATCACCACTAGCACGCGCGCTGATCGGTAAACGAACCGGAGAAAGCGTCGAGGTCGCCACCCCGCGCGGCGCCAAATCCTATGAGGTCGTCACCGTCGCCTTCGGCTGATGGCGATTCGCTGTTATGTGGTAAGGACCAACTTGGGCTAAGAAGTCATCGTATCGTCCAGGGCATCCTTGCTCTACGCGTGCGGTTTGCGTTAACGGAAGGGATGGCCTGCCTTGCGCAGACAGACGCATGAGGTCCCAACTGGCCGTTACCAATCGCTTGGGTCGTGCATGACGGAAAGGCGGCGATGCCAGCGTTCGCCGGCACCCTGCGCATCGTCGGCAGTTCAGTGCTGATGACCCCATCGCCGCAGACCGGAGCGGGTAGGCGGGCGTTGCCGCGAAAGCGGCTCGAAGGCTTTTCGACAGCGAGCTGCAATGCGCCTGTCTCGCCCTCGCCGCTGCGATGCTGGTAACCGCCCATTCCATCTCGATGATCAGCGAAGCGGCTGCGACGCGCAAACCGGTGTATGTTTTTGAACTCGCAGGTGGCAACGCCAAGTTCGCCCACTTTCACGAGGCGATGCGGGCGGGCGGTATCACCACGCGGTCCTCTGGCCGCATCGAGCCCTGGTCCTATTCGGTCCCGCGTGACACGGCGCCCGCGTGCGCCGTACCGCGAGCACTCGTTTTCGGACGGCGCAAGCGGGTATGAAGGCATTTGTAGTCTATCTCGGGGTGGTAGCCTTCACGCTGGCAATCTTCTTGTTTGCACCCGAAGTCGACCTGGCGACCAGTGGGCTGTTCTACGACCCCGAGCGCGGCTTTGTGCTGGCAAATTGGCCTCCGATCTTGTTGCTCTTTCATGCGATCCCTTGGATCGCCTGGGGCACGGTAATCCTCGCCGCGATCGGCGTATGCTGGCTGCTCCTTCTCGGCAAGCCGCTGTGGCGGCTGGACCGCAAGGCGCTGATCTTTCTCGTTGCGTCGACAGCTGCCGGTCCCGGACTCCTCGCAAACACCCTGCTAAAGGATCATTGGGGACGCGCGCGGCCCGCTCAGATCGAAGCGTTTGGCGGGGCCCATCGCTTCACGCCGGCACCGCTGCCCGCAGTCGAATGCGATCGCAACTGTGCTTTCGTTTCTGGCCACGCCGCTCTGGCCTTCTCGCTGGTTTCCTTGGCTTTCTTGCTTCCACCGGGCGACTCTCGGCGGCGCGGCGTAGTGGCTGCTCTCGGTTTCGGAGCGCTCGTCGGGCTGGGCCGGATCGCGCAAGGCGCTCACTTTTTGTCGGATGTCGTCTACGCCGGCTTGCTCGTCTATGGCTCGACGGCGCTGCTATACTGGTGGATCGTCGATTGCGACGGTCTCGCAGCTCCCGCGCTCCTGCGATTCTATCGATTGATCCTTCGTATTGCGGTCGCCGCATGGGACATCGCACACCGCGCTCGTGGGTCGCCCGTTAGTCGCCTCCTGTTTTCTGTGGCCGCACTGACGCTCCTCGTGGTGATCTCGATTCGTACTGCCGACCGGCCGCTCGCATTGTTTTTCGATGCCCGAGACCAGGACCTGCGCTCGCTGTTCGACGTCACCGGGCGTCTCGGTTTGACTTATGGCTATTTGACCATCTTCGGCCTTGCCTTCGTTGCGCTGCACTGGGGCGGCGTACTGCCTCGACTGCAGCAGTTTGCGCTGCCGTTGCGCGCGCTGTCAGGAGTTCCGGCATTCTTATTTGTTTCGATCGCCGGCTCGGGCATCGTCGTCGATGTGTTAAAGGTGCTCTTTGGACGACCCAGGCCAAAACTGCTCTTCCAGTCCGATGTCTATGGTTTTACTTGGCTCAGTTGGCGGCCCGACCACTGGTCGTTTCCTTCGGGGCATAGCGCTACAATCGTCGCGCTGATGACGGGCCTCTGGTTGTTTTGGCCGCAGCATCTTCTCTTCTATATCCTCGTCGCGGTGATTGTGTGTATGAGCCGTGTTGTGGTTGGCGCTCATTACCTTGGGGACAGCCTCGCCGGCGCGTTGATCGCCGTGCTGACCACTCGCTACGCGGCGCACCTTTTCACCAAGGCCGGGATCGATCTGGCAGCAGCGCGCCATGGTCTCAGCGCTTCGGGGGACGCGCCACCCTGGCCATGCCGACGCCTCGGCGGAGCGTCCATCGGGCGGGATCGCGCCGGTTCACGGTAAATTCCGGTAGCGGCTTGCGCCCTCCGCGAAGGGTGTAGTATCGGAGCGGATGCCGCCCGCTGCTTTCGAAATCGGCTCGCCGCCATGCCGCTGCGCATCGAGACCTTCGACAACGCCCGCGGGGGGAATACACTCTACAAGGCCCTGACCCATCCGAGCGCCGCGCAACCGGGGAAGACTCTGGTCGCCATGCTGACGCGCAACGCTCCGGTTGCTGTCTACGATCCGAGCGGTGCCGCCGAGGCCTTCAACGAGATCTTCTGCCTCGACAGGGTCGAAATTGCCGGCGCCTACGTCCAACAAGTGCCTCGGATCGGAGCCACCGTCTTAGGCCATGCAACGAAGCCGGTGACTGAACTCGCGGGCTCGTGCGCCCGGTCGGTGTTCGTCGCTGCGTTCGATGCCGAGCGCACAATCGCGCAGCTCCAACCCTATTTGCCCAACGGCGCACAGGCGTTCAGCCTCGACGCAATGCGAATTCCTCACGAGCGCCTGACCAAGCCAAGCGCTTATCTCGACCCACTCAATTTCGCCACCAATTTTGCTTTCTTCCGTGAGGCAGATGGATTGCATACCCGGCTCGTGACCGCAAACTACTGGTCGAGTTACGGCGCGGGAACTGTTACTTGCTGGGTGACGCTGTTCGCCGGCGATGGTCAAATCCTCGCCGAGTGGTGTGAAAACTGTGGATCGGCCGGGAGCACGATCGTCCTCGACAGCCGCGAGATCCGCGACCGATTCGGCCTCACCGAATTCTGCGGTCAGCTGTTTCTCCACATCGTCGGAGCGGCCGGGCACGACGTCGTCAAATACGCCCTCGACATATTTGGCGATGCCAGCTCAGAGATCACCAACGGCGATCTTGCCAGTACCGATTGCTCGCTCTCCTCCACACATGACGCGAACGCGTGGCCCGCAGACCGCTATGCCGGCCTTCCGGCGCCGGGCCCGGGCGAGCGCGTCGTGCTCTGGCTTCAGAACAGTCACCCCATCCAGATTCCCCCTTACGACATTCGTCTCAACCCGATGGGCGAGGAGCACCTGGCGTCGATCTCCGAGCCGATTGCGCCATTTGCAACCCGCGCGGTCGACATCAGCAAAATCCTGCCGGGTCTGACCTGGCCGAGGCAGGTCGAGTTGCGTGCGGGGAAGAATATGGTGCGGCCTCGCTATGAAATTCTCGATCGCAGCCGTCGGCGGATCGCGCATGTCAATGTAGAACGCGCCGACTTAGCCGCCGACCTCGATCTTCCGAAGCTCGCGGTCACCCTTGGCAAGGGTTATCTGTTGCCCGCCCCGGTCATGCCGCTGAATAAATGGCAGAGCTTAGTACTGCCGACACCGATGGCCGTCGGTCAAGCCGAGCTGCCGATTGCAGCGCTAGTCTATGATCCGGAGGGAAACGAAGTTCTGCGTCATTCTTTCGGACGAGTGCCGCGGGCGCACGAAGCGGCTCTCGACCTGGACGAGGTTGCCGGGATCGAGGCTCTGCACGAAGGCTATGGCCATGTCGAGTTGATTTACGACTTTTCCGCAGGGGGCACCGCGGACGGATGGCTTCACGCGCTGTTCCGCTATCGCCACCGGCGCAGCGGTCATGCTGCTGAAACCAGCTTTGGGGCCCATGTCTTCAACACGATTTTGACTTATCGCGACGAGCCGCAATCCTACAGCGGGCGTCCCCCGGGATTGTCGACCCGCCTATTTCTAAGGCTCGGCGAGCCCGCCTACGACACATTGTGCCAGCTGATCTATCCCGCATCACGCCCGTGGCGGGCAGCGAGCGCCACTGAGATCACTCTCCACGATGGCACCGGACGCGAGGTAGCTCGGACAAGTTTGGCGATCCCCTGCTCGGGTTCGCGGCTCTGGTACTATCGAGATGTTTTTGACGCGGCGGCGCGAACCCGAGCAGGAGCCGGCGCTCATGTGATGATTCGCGACGCGACCTGCCGGCTCTTTGGCTATCACGGGCTGGTCGGCCACAACGGATCGTTCAGCCTCGACCACATGTTCGGCTTTTAGCCCCCGCTGCTTCCCGCGGCACCGCAGAAGAATGATATAATTTGCCAATCGATCAATCGGGGTGCCCGGAATGCCCGAGCGTCATCACAGTAAGGTCCTGATCATCGGCGCGGGACCGGCCGGCTATACCGCAGCGATCTATGCAGCGCGCGGCAATTTGCACCCCATCCTCGTCACCGGGCTGCAACCGGGTGGCCAGATGACCATCACCACCGACGTCGAGAACTACCCCGGCTTCGCCGATATCATCCAGGGTCCGTGGCTGATGGAACAGATGCGGCAACAGGCTGAACACGTCGGTACACGAATGATCCTCGACCTAATCGTCGCGATCGATCTCGCGCGCCGACCATTCGTCGCCACCGGCGATTCGGGTGATCTCTATACGGGCGATACCGTGATCATAGCGACCGGCGCCCAGGCTCGTTGGCTCGGCTTGCCAAGCGAGGAGGTCTTCCGCGGCTTTGGGGTTTCGGCCTGTGCGACATGCGACGGATTTTTCTTCCGCGGCAAGGACGTGGTCGTAGTCGGAGGCGGAAATACCGCGGTCGAGGAGGCAATCTATCTGACCAACCATGCGCGGCGGGTGACCCTCGTGCATCGCCGGGAGGTGTTGCGGGCGGAGAAAATCCTGCAAGATCGGTTGTTCCGTAACCCCAAGATCGAGATTGTCTGGGACAGCGTGGTCGAAGAGATCCTGGGCGTGCCTGAACCACCGGCCGTCACTGGGATCCGCTTGCGCAACCTGCGTACCGGCGCCCTCACCAGACAACCTTGCGATGGCGTTTTCATCGCGATCGGGCACACGCCGGTGACCGGGTTCGTCGTCGGCCAGCTTCCACTCGACCCGGAGGGTTATGTGCTGGCCCGCCCGGATTCGACCGAAACGGCGATCCCGGGAGTCTTTGCTGCGGGCGACGTCAGAGACAAGATCTTTCGCCAAGCGGTCACCGCTGCCGGGATGGGATGCATGGCTGCACTCGAGGCGGAGAAGTTTCTGGGCGTGCAGGAAGAAGCGGTCAGCGTTCGCGCTGCCAAATAGTAAGCGAGCGCTGAGTCCTTTCGCGGCGCTCTAGGGGACGCAGGGATGGATTGGGACAAGTTGCGGGTTTTCCACGCGGTGGCCGAGGCGGGCAGCTTCACGCATGCCGGCGAGTCGCTGAATCTTAGCCAGTCTGCGGTCAGCCGGCAGATCAGCGCGCTCGAGGAAAGCCTGAGCGTCCCGTTGTTTCACCGCCATGCTCGCGGCCTGATCCTGACCGAGCAGGGTGAGCTGCTGTTCCGAACGGCGCGCGACGTATTCGCCAAGCTATCGATGGCGGAAGGCCTGATCTCCGAATCGAAGGACCGGCCCAAAGGACCGCTCAAGATCCAGACGACGGTGGCCTTCGGTTCGACTTGGCTGACACCGCGCATCCGGGAATTCCTCGACCTTTACCCCGAAATCCAGGTCAGCCTAGTCGTCGATGATGCCGAACTCGACCTGTCGATGCGCGAAGCCGATGTGGCGATTCGCATGGCACCGCCGCGCCAGCCGGATCTGATCCAGCGTCACCTCGTCAGTGTCCAGGTTCATATTTATGCCGCTCCGGATTACATCAAGAAGCATGGCACGCCGCAAAGGCCCGAGGACCTGGACAAGCACCGGCTGATCGTCTACGGCGACGATGCTCGCCCGCCGGTGCAGAACATTAACTGGCTGCTCGACATTGGGACCAAGGCCGGGGGGGAGCGCAAGCCGATTCTGACGGTGAACAATTTCTACGGGATACTTCGCGCCGTGGTCAGCGGGCTCGGAATCAGCGCACTGCCCGATTTCATGGCCAACGAATTTACCGAGCTCGTGCGGGTCCTGCCTGAACTGACCGGCCCGCCGGTTGAGGCCTATTTTGTCTACCCGGAAGAACTGCGTTCCTCCAAGCGCATCAGCGTTTTCCGTGATTTCCTACTGCGTAAGGTAGCGGAAACTCGGCTCAGCTGACCTCTGTAAAGCCGTTCAAAATTAAGCCCGAGGGGGCAACTTGCCTGAGCGTTGCAGTTTTTGCAGACGAGCCAGAAGAAATTCCGGGTGGTGGTCGCGCGCCGAATGCTCCATGTTAAACATGCGTTCTGACGCAGCGAGTTTCTGTCGGCGTTTCCTGCTGACGTAAGTTTCCGGGACTTGTGCCCGGAAAGAGGGTCTGCGGACCCTCACGTCTCCCAGACGTGAAGCCTCCCTGTTCAAACTTGGCCGGAACTTTGGTTCCGGCCATTCTTGTGTCACGGACTGTATCGGCTGCTTTGTCGATGGTCGAGGTCTTCGCGCGAGTCCGGCTGCCGCGATGCGTGCAAACTCGGCGGGATCGAGGCTAAACTGCAAATCTCGGTCCGCATGGTCCGGCTGGGCGACGCCCCACTGCGGCCGAGTTGCTGACCAGCGCGAAAGGGACAACGAGATGAAAGACGGCTACCGGTTCGTCGATTGCGACATGCACATTATGGAGCCGATCGATCTCTTCGATAAATATCTCGACCCGGCATTCAAACCGCGTGTCACATCGTCGTCGCGCCCGACCAATTCCGGCAGCACCGGAATGCGCCGCCGACCGTTGTGGTTTTTCGACGGCTTACCGATCAGCAACGACGGCAACATCTCTCAATACAACCGGATACGGGGACCCCTCGTCTCCGCCCGCGCCAACACGAACGTCATGTTTGCCGTCGAGCGCGGGTACGACGCCGAGGCCCAAATCATGGGCATGGAGATGGAGGGGATCGACATTGCCGTGCTGTTCCCGACGGTGGGGCTGTCATTCCTCGCTCGCGACAATATGGATCCACAACTATCCGGCGCGATCTCCCGGGCTTACAACGACTGGCTGCACGATTTCTGTCAGCACAGCCCCGACCAGCTGAAGATGGCGGCGATGCTCCCGATCCACGATGTCAACCTCGCCTGCCAGGAGCTTGATCGCTGCGTTCGCGACTACGGCGCTGTTGGAGCTTTTGTGCGGCCCAATTACGTCAACGGCCGCTATTGGCACTCCACCTATTGGGACCCGCTCTACAGCCTGCTTCAAGACCTCGACGTCCCGCTGTGCTTTCACGAGGGAACCGGATCGTACTATTCGACGATCGAGCCTCGTTTTGGCGAGAACCGCTTCATGCGCCACGTGGCCAGCCATTCGACCGAGATGCAACTCGCTCTGATCGCGCTGATGTTGGGTGGGATCTTCGAGTTTTATCCGAGACTAAAGGTGGCATTCCTCGAGGCGCAGAGCTGGTGGGTCCCCGGACTGTTAGGGCGCATTGAGTGGGATCTTCGGCAGCACCATGACGCCGACGCGCCCTATCTCAAGCTCTCACCATTCGAGTACTGGCAACGCAACTGCTTCTCGGCGATCGAAAGCGGAGAGCAAGAGGTGGGGTCGGTCGCCGAGCTTCTCGGCGGGGCCGACAATATCTGCGTGTCGACCGATTTCCCGCATTTCGACTCGAGTTTTCCCGAGGTGTCGACGCGGGTGCTGAACAATTCGAGCATCACCCCCGAAATCGCCGGCAAGATCCTGTACGGCGGCGCTCGCCTCTACGGCTTTACCCAGGTTGACTTCGAAAAAGCCGATATTGCCGCTAGGCGGCGGGACAATCTGCGCGCGGCGCACGCGTAGATGTGAGGCGTCCCTCACTCCGGACGAGAGCACTCCCTGCTATGGCGGCGCGTGCCGCGGCGAAACGCTGTACGTATTATTGGGCGATCACCCACAGCGGCAGCAAAAGCGCGGTCCAGCCGAGCACCGACAACGCGACGATGCACACCATCGCCGCCCGCGCTGAAAGGGGACGTTCGGTAATGCTCTCCGCCTCCAGCGGCGCAGCGGAATGACGATGGCCTTGGAACGCGAGCACGATCACCACCCTCTAACCGATCGAGGGAAATCCTCCCACGCCGGGAGTTAAGATCCAGTGAACCGATCAGGACCGCAGCGGTCGAGCAAAACTCAGTTCGTGACCATCGGGATCGGTCAGGTGGAAGAAGCGCTCGCCCCACTCGGCGTCGCGCGGCGCGGCGTCTGGAGAGCAGCCGGCGCCCACGAGACGGGAATAGAGCGCGTCGACGTCCGATACGTAGAATATCAGTCGGCCCCACCAGGACCACTGGCGCTCAGACGGCTGGGCGATCAGGTTGATAAAATTGCTGCCGGCGCGAAAACTGCTGAATGCTGCGTCGTCACCGCCATACAGCAGTTCGAACCCGAGCATACGGTAAAACCGGACAGCAAGCCGCATGTCGTGTGTGGCGAGCGTGACGGCGCTGATGCTTTCGATCATAGCAATCGCCTCATCTCCCGTGACAAGCCCCCGATCATTGAACGATCGAGTCGGGGGCCCGCCTGCGCTCTCCATCGGAAATCAGCCAATATAGACCTCCCAAGGAAAGCGCCAGAGCGCCGAGGCCCAAGAGGGTCTCCATGCTCGCAGCCGCGTAATCCAGCAGAACGAGCTTCCGAGCGAGCACGATGATTGTAATAAGGACAACGATACGAACTTGAATCGCACCCGACCTTTGCCTAATCGCCAAGACGATCGAGTGATTAAACTCCACTAGTATTATGACAGTGAGAACCAACCCGAAGGTGTCCTTTAACGCACCAGTTTCCATGAACCCGATACCAGATACCAAATCCTGGACTAAGGTAATCGTCGTCAATATAAGAGAATAAACGATGACCAAAGAAATAATGGAGACCATGATACTCAAAATAATTTGTTCAAACCACTCGTATGGTGTGCGGCCTTTCGCCTGCTTCCTGAACACGTCAAGCAGAAACACGGGATCCCCTTTGGTCCTGTTCCGGCGAGTAAGTTTGCTCCAAATGGGCAGTGTGCCATGTTTATCCGATCGTGCAAAATCGCGCGCTGACGCGTATTCGTGGACGACGATCGCAGCTCACACCCTGCTTGGAGGCAGAAAATGGCGAAAACTTATTTGAAGCGACAGGCGGCACAGGCGCGGGCCTATTCGCAGGCGGTCGCCAGCGAGGGCGGAAAGATTGTTTGGCTGGCCGGGCAGGTCGCCGCCGAGGATGCGTCAGGCAAATCGCTCGCCGGAGATTTTGACGGGCAGGTGTACGAGGTGTTCTCACGATTGGGGAAAACGCTCAGCGAGGCCGGCGGTGCGCTCGGCGATATGGTGACGATGACCGTCTTTATTACCGATGCGCGGCTCGGCGACCGCTTTACACAGCTGCGCAAGGAGATCTTCGGCGACAATTTCCCAGCGAGCGCTCTAATCACCGTGGCCGGGCTCGCACGCCCGGAACTGCTGGTCGAAGTTCAGGGTGTCGCTGTGATCGGCTGAGCGCGTGCTAGATGAGGTTCGCCCGCAGGGCGACCCGCGGTTGATCTGTGTCAAGATAGCGCGGGACGTGATAGATTATCTTGCGAATAGATCACTAGGGAGGCGGTCTGATGCGCGCCATGGACGTCATGACGACCAACGTAATCACAGTCGAGCCTGACACCTCAGTGCAGGAGCTGGCGACGCTCCTTTCCGAACGCGGCATCAGCGGGGTCCCGGTCGTCGACAAAGACAACCGCCTGATTGGTGTCGTCACCGAAGGCGACCTGCTCCATCGTGCCGAAACCGGGACCGAGCGGCGGATCCAGCGCCGGCGCTCGCGCTGGCTCGACACCTTCGCCGCTGATCAAGAGGCGGCTCGCGACTATGTCAAAGCGCACGGCCGCATCGTGCGCGAGATCATGACTCCCGACGTCATCTCGGTCAGCGACACGGCCGAACTCGCCGACATCGCGACTTTGCTCGAGACAAAGCGGATCAAGCGCGTTCCGGTCCTTCGCGACGGCAAGCTCGTCGGCATCGTCAGCCGGGCGAACCTAGTGCGCGCCTTGGCGATGACGAAGAGCGAACCGGCGATCGAAGCCGACAGCGACGACCACACGATTCGTCAAAAGCTGATCACCGAATTGACGGGACAAGAATGGGTTCACATGTGGGGAGCGGACATCATCGTCAGGGACCGCGTCGTGCATCTCTGGTTCTCCGACGACCGCTCCGAAGAGGAAAGGCAGGCGGTGCGCGTCGCTGCCGAGAACATCCCCGGGGTGCGCCAAGTGCAAGAGCACATCGTGCCTGCCCCCGTTTTCCCGGCATTCTAGCAACCCGACGACCAGAAGGCGGGTTTTGGTTCAACGAGGCCCGCCTCAGACCGCCTCTATGCGCGGCGTAGCGCGCGGCGCAGAAAATCGATGAAAATCGCCGCCAGGAGGCCTTCCTTGGCGTTCCAATCTTCCAAGGCGACATCGAGGTCGGGCCGGTCTTCGGTCAGCACCTCGTGATACTCGGCATTGGGCATCAAGCGATGGGCGATTTGGCCGGGCTCGCGCGGATGAGTTCGATCGTTGCCAGGGATGATGCAGGTGGGCATGGTCAATGAGCGCAGCTCGGCCGGGCTGATGCCAATGATTGGATGATCGGCTCCCTCGTTGAAGGCCCGACGCCAGATATTCATGATCCCGATGAAGCGTTCCACACCCATCGACATTAGCCGGCCGCGGTTGGCGGGGTTGCCCGCGATCAGCTCGGCGAAGTGTTCGGTGCGGCAGACCGCTTCCATGCCGCCCCGTTCTGCCGCTTCGATGAACTGCGTATAATAGTTCTGGACTAGGCGCCCGGCGGCAAAGGCGCCGCCGGTGACGCGCCACAGCAGGAGACCGCGCACATCGGCGGGATGACGTAGCGCTGCCAACAGCGCCAACCGGCAGCCCGACGAGCTGCCGCCGATGAACGCGGGAAGCGCGTCGAGTTGCAGTAGGAGCTCGTGGAGGTCGGCGGCCCACACTTCGTTTTCGGAATTCCCGCCGTCAAACGAAATGCCGGACGCGCCGCAATTGCGCCGGTCGTAGACCAACACGCGATTGCCGGCCTCGGCGATCTTCTCCGCGAGCGATTTGACACCTACCAGGCCGCGCCGCCCGCCGGGTTGGAGCGCCACCCATGGACCCCGCTCACCAAGCACCTGGTAATTGATGTCGACGCCGCGGACGGTCGCGATCGGCATGGTTCTCCTCCATGGTCGAGATTGCGCAATTATGCGATCCTAGCCGACATCGATCGGTGCGGCGAGGAATCGGGTTGGCCGCGGCATGATACGCGAAGAGCTGATTTTCGTAGTGACCTGCGACATCTCCGGCCTTGCGCGAGGCAAGGGGTTCCCGGCGCGCGAGCTGCCGCTGCGCCTGAAGAAGGGGGTGGGGTGGACCGGCAGCAATTTGATGATGTCGCCGTTCGGGCCGATCTGGGACACGCCGTTCGGGACCGCCGGAGATTTCATGATCGTGCCTGATCCCGCCGCCGAAGTGCGGGTCGATTTTGCCGACGGCTCGGCGATCGAGCACTTCTTTCTCGGGGACATCTGCAATACCGACGGCAGTGCCTGGGAATGCTGTCCGCGCGATTTCCTGCGTCGCGCGATCTGGCAACTCGAAGAGGTGGCACACCTTCGCGTGATTGCAGCGTTCGAGCAGGAGTTCCTTTACACCGGCACCTCCGACCGTCCGGGCGACGCCTACGCGCTCGGCGCCTTCCGTCGCCAGGGCTGTTTCGGCGAGAGCTTTGTCGCCGCGTTGCGGGCGGCCGGGGTGGTTCCTGATACCTTTCTTGCCGAGTACGGGCCGCGCCAGTTCGAGGTGACCGTGATGCCGGAGCCGGCCTTGACCGCGGCCGATCACGCGGTGATCACCCGCGAGATGGCGCGTGCCGTCGCGCATCGGCTGGGGCACCGAGTGATTTTTTCACCGAAGCCCGATCCCGATCTCGTCGGCAATGGCGTTCACATTCACATGAGTTTGGTCGATGCCGCGGGACGGCCCGCGACCCATTCTCCCGGCGAGCCGATGGATCTCAGCAAGCCGGCGCAGCATTTCTTCGCAGGCGTCTTGCACCACATGCCGGCGACCTGCTCGATTACCGCACCCTCACCGGTCTCTTACCTGCGTCTGGTGCCCAATGCATGGGCGCCGACCCTGATCGATCTGGTTCGCCAGGACCGCGGCGCCAGCCTTCGGATCTGCCCGGTCTTCGCTGCCGCGACGGCGAACGAGGTGGCGCGCCAATTCCATGTCGAATTCCGCCCCACCGATGCTGCGGCGAGCCCGTATCTTGCATTGGGCGCCGTGATTTTTGCGGGGGCTGACGGGATTCGCCGGGCGTTGCCGCTGCCGGCCACAAGTGGCGCCCCACCGTCGCTTCCGCGATCGCTTCCGGACGCGCTCGACCGGCTCGCGGCCAGTGAGACGGTCGCCGGCTGGTTCGGTCCGACTCATTTCGACGCCTATCTGCGCTTCAAGCGCGTCGAGGCAGAGAAGGTCGCGGAGCTTTCGCCCGCCGAGCTCTGCGCCCGCTACGCCGAGGTCTATTGAGCGCGATAGCCGAGACATTGCTAGACGCCGACGAACCCGACCCGGTGAGCTTCGACAACGAGGCCGGGCGGTCGGCTTTTTTTCTGGCCTGCGACCATGCCGGCCGAGCCATTCCCCGCCGGCTCGACAGGCTCGGATTGCCGGAGCACGAGACCCAGCGCCACATCGCCTGGGACATCGGGATTGGCGCCGTCGGGCGGCAGCTGTCGCGTCTGTTGGACGCAGCCGTGGTCCTACAGACGTATTCGCGTCTGGTGATCGACTGCAATCGCGACCCCGAGGTGCCGAGCTCGATCCCGGAAATTAGCGAGATGACTGAAATCCCCGGCAATCTGGGCCTGACCCAAGTGGCACGCACCGCGCGAATCGACGCTATATTTTGTCCTTATCACTGCACCATCGCCGCCGCGCTCGACAGGCGTGCTGCAGCGGGTCGCGCCTCGGTTTTGGTGGCATTGCACAGCTTCACGCCGGTCTTCAAAGGCGTGGCTCGTCCCTGGCATGTCGCAGTGCTCTACAATCGGGACACCCGGCTCGCCCGTCCTCTCTTTGAATTACTGAGCGCCGAGGACGGTCTCGTGGTCGGCGACAACGCGCCTTATGCGGTGAGCGACCTGACCGACTACACGGTCCCGGTGCATGGCGAGCGGCGCGGCTTGCCACATGTCGAGATCGAGATCCGCCAGGACCAGATCGCCGAACCGTCGGGTCAGCGAGACTGGGCCGAGCGTCTGGCGCGCCTGTTGCCGGCCGCATACGCGGAGTTTTTGCGCCGATGACCACACTGAGCCGTGAAGTACCGGTTGACCCAATCCATGCGGCATTGCTGATCGTCGATGTCCAGAATTACTGCGCGCATCCCGACGGTGCCGGCTCTCACAAGCTCGACGCGCAGCAGCGCCGTTATCTGTTCGGCAGCCTACGCGAAGCCGTGCTGCCTAATCTGCAGCTTCTGCAGTCGGCCTGCCGCCGCGCGCGTATCGAGGTCGTCTACGCGGCAGTCGAGAACATGACCTTGGACGGCCGCGACCGCAGCCTCGACTACAAGATCTCGGGGATCGACGTGCCGCGCGGCTCGTGGGACGCGCAGATCCTCGCTGAAATCGCACCGTCAGAGGACGAAATGGTCTTTCGTAAGACGTCGAGCAGCGTCTTCATATCGACCAATATCGATTTCGTCTTGCGCAATCTCGGGGTGCGCTCGCTGATCGTCGCCGGAATGATGACCGACCAGTGCGTCGAGAGCGCAGTGCGCGACGCCTGTGACCTCGGCTACCTTGTCACCCTCGTCACCGACGCCTGCACCACCACCAGCGCCGAGCGCCACGAGCAGTCGCTGATCGGCATCCGCGGCTATTGCCGCCAGCGCACCACAGACCTGCTCCTCGCGGAGATTGCCACGCTCTCCGCGTCGCGTTGACCTGGCTCCGATCGATCGTTCGCGAGGATTGGGGCGAGACGGCGGTTGACGGGCATCGACGGGCGCGATGGACAAGCCCGGCCACGACGACGTGGCGGCATTAAGTGTGCCGGCGAACCAAGCAGGGTTGGCTACGCTGGGAATAAGCGACTGACCTTCGCCGGTTGCATTGCTCGACCGTGCGGCGCATAGGGACACCTTCAACCCGCTCCGTGAACATCGTGAAACGTCTCGAAGAAGGGTCAGGCTCGGATTCGCCTTTGCAGCTTCAGCAACTCATCCGCGGAACATCGCGGGGAGACAAGGCTGCTTTCGCGGCGCTCTACGCGCGAACCGCAGCGAAACTATTTGGCGTCGCGATACGAATCGTCGGCCAGAGAGAGGAGGCGGAAGAGGTTTTGCAGGAGAGCTTCGTCGCCATATGGCAGCGGGCTGGCGATTATGATGCGGCAAGAGGCTCGGCCACGGGGTGGCTCACCACGATCGTGCGCCATTGCGCGATCGATCACGTTCGTCGACGTGCCAGTCGGCCGAATAGCCACAGCGCCTCCGATGAGATGCTGCTGAGTTTCGCGGCCAGCGGTAGTACCGATCGCGGTGCCGAGATGGCCGCGTTGCAGCGCTGTCTTGCAGAGCTCGACGAGCAGCCGCGCAGGGCTATCTTGCTCGCATATCTCTACGGTTTCACGCGCGAGGAGATCTCAGCCGATTGCGCCGTGCCGCTCGGAACGGTCAAGAGCTGGGTCCGCCGCGGACTCGAACGTCTGAAGCGGTGTCTGGACCCATGAGGTACGACGACCCAGAATTACGCGACCAACTCGCCGCCGAATATGTCCTCGGCACGATGCCGAGCCGGTCGCGGCGGCGCTTCGAGCGGCTGATGGCCGATGACCCCACGCTGGCGCGGTTGGTCGGCGCTTGGGCCGACCGGCTAACGCCGCTCGACACGGCAACCCCGGCCGAGGAGCCGCCGGCTCGTGTCTGGCGTGCGGTCGAGGCGCGGATCGCCGCCGACGCTGCTCCACCTGCCTTCGAGCATCGCTGGTTTGGCTCGCTCGCATTCTGGCGTGGTCTGTCGATCGCCGCCTGCACGGCCGCGGCGGCCCTGATCATCTACATCGCGGCGTTTCCGGCCCGCATGGGGCCACCCATCCCGGCCGTGGTCGCGGTGCTCGCCGATCAGAGCGGCGACCCGAATTGGATTGCGATCGCCGGACCGCAAACGGGCGAAGTCTCAGTCTCCGCGATCCGGCCGCAAGCCGAGGACACTCGTCACTCCTTCGAGCTGTGGAGCATCGCCGGTGGGGCGCCCCGCCCGCTCGGTTTGTTGCGGCCGGAAGCAGGTAACGCCGCAATAATCCGCGCCGCGCAGCTGCCGCCGCCGGGCGATCTGCTGGCGGTCAGCCTCGAGCCGCAAGGCGGATCTCCGACGGGGCTTCCGACCGGCCCGGTTCTGTCTCGCGGCAAGGTCCTGCTGAGACTGCCGTAATCGGGCGCAAGGGCGGCGCCCCGCCAGAATTTACCTACGGCCGCATCCAGATCCGCCTCGGCTGCGTATTGCGAGAGACGACGTGTCGGCAGCATCCCGTTGCCGAAGTCGCAGAGCAGATATCAGCGAGGAACGTGGCATGAATATCAGGCTGGTGAGCGCGACGGCCGTGGTCGCCCTGACACTCGGCGCCGGCGCCATGGCGGCGATGGACCCGATGGTCGGGGGCGCGCCGATGTATGACACGAAGAACATCATCCAGAACGCCGTCAACTCGAAGGACCACACCACCCTGGTGGCGGCGGTCAAAGCTGCGGGTCTCGTGCCGACGCTGGAGGGTCCCGGCCCGTTCACGGTTTTCGCGCCGACCAACGAAGCCTTTGCGGCATTGCCGGCGGGCACCGTCGACACGCTGCTGAAGCCCGAGAACAAGGCCCAGCTCACCCAGATCCTGACCTATCACGTGGTCCCCGGCCGCTATGATGCAATGTCGCTCGATCACGCGATCAAGACGACGCCCGGCGGCAGAGTTTCGCTGAAGACCGCGGAAAGCGAGCTGCTGATCGTGGCGGAAAGCGGCAACACCCTCACGATCACCGATCAAAAGGGCAACACCGCCCGGGTCACGGTCCCCGATGTATACCAGAGTAACGGGGTCATCATGGTCATCGACAAGGTTCTGATGCCCTAGGCAAACCTCGGGTTTCGCCCGTCGAGAGCGGGTGCGTGACGCCCGCGATCTCGGGTATCTGGTGACGCTCGTCAGCGACGCCTGAACCACCGAGAGCGCCGAGCGCTTGCCGCCAGCGCACCACGGACCTGCTCCTGGGGGGAGATTGCAACGCTCACCGCGTCGCGTTGACCCGGCTCCGACCGAGCGTTCGCGAGGACCGCGGCGAGACGGCGGTTGGCGGGCGTCGACGGGCATTCGTGGAGTACCTTTCAGAAGAACACGATATAGGCAAGGATCAGATTTGCTGTCGGACGAGCGGCGAGCGGGACCTTGACCAGGGCCGCTCATCCAGGCTCATTTATCGACCATTCGGCGCCGGCGCGCGGACCACTGGATGGAGCGATGTCGATAGAGCTTGCCGACCTCCCGTCGGAGCTGCTTCGCGCTACCGCGTTGGGAGATCAGATCGCCTTTGCAGAGCTCTACCGTCTGACCAACGGCAAGCTCTTGGCGATCGCCAGCCGGATGTTGCGGGATGCCGATGCTGCAGGCGAAGCGCTGCAGGAAGCCTATGTGCGGATTTGGGCCGTGTCCGGCCAATATAATCCCGAAAAGGGGCAGCCGATCCATTGGATGTCGGGAATTGTCCGTCATATCTGCATTGATGTGTTGAGGTCCAACGCCAGCCGGCGTCCAACTGCTCCCGACCTCGAGGAGATCGAGGGGCTTGTTCCCCCTCACGACATTGTCGGGGTCGATATCGAACGGTGCTTGCAGCGTCTCGATGCCATGCAGTCCAAGGCGATTCTGATGGCCTTTTACTTCGGGCTGTCGCACGCCGAACTGGCGAAAAGCTTTGGTGTCCCGCTCGGTACGATGAAATCGACAATCCGCAGAGGGCTCGCTAAGCTGAAGGAATGCCTGGATCCGGGTGACGTGAGTGGCTGACGCGTCCGAGGAATTGGCCGGCGAATTTGTGCTCGGAGCGCTCGAAGCCGACGAACGGGCAGCGGTCACGCGCCGCATGCGTGACGAGCCCGACTTTCGCCGCTCCGTCGATGCCTGGTTCCGCCGCCTGACGCCGCTTGCAGATCGGGTGGCTCCGGTGACGCCCCCCGCATCCGTCTGGGCCGCCGTCCAGCAACGCATCGGCGGAGGGGCGCCATCCATCTCTCGCCGGCAATCGGAAGGCGTGTGGCTCGAAGTCGCACCGGGGACCAAGTTAAAGATGCTCCACGTCGATCCGGTGACCGGCGAGCGCACGGGCCTGATGCGGATGGAGCCCGGCAGTGCCTATCCCGAGCACGATCATCCGGAGTCGGAGGAGTGTTTCGTGCTCGAGGGCGTCGTGAACGTCGATGGCCAGGATTATCGGCCTGGCGATTACACGATTGCTCACGCCGGCAGTCACCATGAGATAATCCGCTCCGCTTTCCGGCGGCCTTATTCTGTTGCATTGGAACGCGCTGGCTGCGCCAGCGTAATCGACGTCCTTCGCGCTTTACCGACTTCGTGACCGGACATGCTGGCTCGGCTCTCGACATCACGGCTTTGTGAACGGCAGCCACCGAAAAGATTTTAATCGGCGGCATCCGCCGGGACATCTCAGCCGTAATGGGGAGGAGCGGCGGCCCGGGCCGCTGCAAACGGGGGAGACTATCGATGAAGCGTTCCAATGCCGCCTTCACTCGGGCTTCGCTAACCCAGCGATCGCGCGGACCGTTCGGATCCTCGTCAGAATCAGCACTTGATCTCCTCGATATGCTTTCCCAGAGATGGCGTGGCATCGCCTCGCTGATCTGCGTCATCGTCATCGCCGTCACGTCAGGACGGGCGGTTGCTGCGCCGTTCGTCCCTGAATCCGACAGCCAGGTCCTCGAGCGCTTGCCGTTCGCGCCGAACGACCCTGTCCTGAGCAGGCTGCGCGCACTGAATAATCAACTGACCCGCAGCCCGGATAACTTGCCGCTGGCGCTTCTTGTCGCACAGGGCTACCTCGAGGTCGGCCGCGTCACGGGTGATCCACGTTACGCTGGCTATGCTCAAGCTGCGCTGGCCCCGTGGTGGGACTTTGAGCAAGCACCTCAGGAAGTGCTGGTCTTGCGCGCCACTTTGCGTCAGCGCGTGCACCAGTTCGATGCCGCTTTGGCGGATTTAGCGACGGTGCTGAACACCAATCCACGCAATCTCCAGGCTCGGCTAATCCGCGCGACGGTGCTGCAGGTACAGGGCGCCTATGACGAGGCGAGGGAAGAATGCCGCGCGCTGCAAGAGCTGACCGAAGAACTGGTGTGGGCCGCCTGCCTGGCGAATGTGAACGGAGTGACCGGTCAGCTGCGCGAGAGCTATCAGCAACTTAGTCTAGCGCTCGCTAGGTACCCTCGCGCTAAGCCGAGCGTTCAAAGCTGGCTGCTGATCAGCCTGGCCGAAATGGCATCGCGCGCCGGCATGGCGCAGGAGGCGGAAGCGCATTTTCGCGCAGCGCTCGCTCTCGATGCCGCGGACTACTACGTTCTCGGCGCCTACGCAGATTTCTTATTGGACAGCGATCGGTCGCCGGAGGTCCTCGACCTGCTTCGGGACAAGACCCGCGCAGACCCCCTGCTGCTCCGTTACGCGCTGGCGTTGCAGGCTCAGCATTCGAAAGAACTGCCCGCACAAATGGAGCAGCTGCGCGACCGCTTCGCGGCCAGCCGCCTTCGTGGGGATCGGGTGCACCTCCGGGAAGAGGGCCGGTTCACCTTGCATCTGCTGAACGCACCGCAGGCGGCGCTGACGCTCGCACAGGAAAATTGGCAGGTGCAGAAGGAGCCGGCGGATGTCCGCATCCTGCTCGAAGCTGCCCTGGCCGCCCGCGACGCTGCTGCCGTCGACGCCGTGCGGGAATGGCTAAGCAATTCCCGGTTGGAGGATATCGAGCTCCAACGGATCATCGCGCGACGAGGCTGAATGGCGCGTCGAGAACCCTCATTTTGCAGAAGGAGACTGAGACATGAAACACTTGTTGAAACTATTCATCCCATTGCTGGCGACATTCGCCCTCGCATGGGATATTCCCGCAGAGGCGGCAAGCCACCGCGAAGCGCCTCTGATCGCTTTGGACCCAAGTGCCGACAACACCGACGTTTACGCTTTTGTCAGCTATGACGAGGCAAACCTGGCGCGGGCCCCAGCCGATCGGCGGGTTACGTTCATATTGAACGTGAACCCGGGGCAGGACCCGAGCGACGGGCCCAATTACTTCAACTTCGGCGACGACGTGCTGTACGCCGTCCACATCGACAACGACCGGGATGGCAGGGCCGACGACGTCGTCTATGAGTTCCGCTTCAAGACCGAGAACCGGCCGGTCGTCGCCGCTGGCGATTTGACTTCACCGCTGCCGTATCTCGGCAACCCGCACATTACGCCTACACTTCCGCTGCAAGGCATCACCGCGCTCGATGGTGCCGGATCGGAAGGCTTGACCCGGCGTCAGACCTATACCGTGACCGAGGTCCGCCACGGGCAGCGGACCGAATTGTTCAGCGGCCGCACGTTGGTTGCGGTTCCGTCGAACGTCGGACCCGCCACGATGCCCGACTATCCTGCCTTGGCCGCACAAGGCATCTACAGTGATGCCGCGACTGGCATCCGCGTGTTCGCCGGCCAGCGCGCCGAGACCTTCTATATCGATCTGGGCGCGGTGTTCGACACCTTGAACCTGCGCCGCTACCTGCCTGCGCTTACTGGGCCGGGAGAAGACAGTGACAATGTCAACCCGTTCGGCGTGAACCGTTTCGGCGGATTCAACATCAGCACCATCGCCATCGAGGTCCCGATCACGCGCGTTACCAGCGACGGTAAACCGGCCGCGACCACCAACAATCCGGTAATCGGGGTATACGCCAACACCTCCCGGCAGAAGGTGAAAGTGCTGGGCCAACCCGGTGAGCCGGCGGACGAGGACGGGCCATTCGTCCAGGTGTCGCGGATGGCAAACCCGCTGGTGAACGAGTTGATCATCACCACGCCGTTCAAGGACGAATGGAACGCCTCGAAGCCGGAAGACGAGGCCAATTTCCAGGCGTTTTATCAGGATCCGGTGGTCGCCACGGAGCTGAACCTGGTGTTTCATGTGCCCATCGTTCCGATCAATGGTTCACCAGCAAACAACCGCACCGACCTGATCGGCCTTCTGCTCAAATACCCAGGCCAAGCCCTGAGCGGCTCGAATTGCGGCCAGCCATGCGCCGAACTGCTGCGGCTCGACCTGAGCGTGCCGCCTACCGCACCCGAAATGCAGAGCCGGCTGGGCGCCGCGCTGACCACGGACAAGGCGGGCTATCCGAACGGACGCCGGCCCAATGATGATGTCACCGACATTACGGTCCGCGTGGTCGGTGGCAACAACTATATCGCCAACCACATCGGCGATGGCGTCAATTTCCTCGCCGGCGCCCCGGGCGTGGTCGACGTCGACATTACGGCGAACGGCATCGCCCGGAATTTTCCGTTCCTCCCCACACCGTACGACGGCAAGTGCAGCGCCGGTCAGGGCAGTAATCCCTGCGTAGCGCCAGTGCCGCCGCCGCCGGCACCGTGACCCGGAGGCCGGAAGTGCAGCCCGCGCAGGGTGGCGCGCGGGACTGCCCTCTTAGGCGCTGATGCAGAACCAATGTCATCAGAGAGCGGAATACCTGCTGCGATTTGCCGTCGCAGCAGGAACCGATCCACAAAGGCTGCGCTGCAAGGCCGATCGATGCGGCGCTTCGTCCTGATCTTGCTGCTGTCGTTATCGGTTGCGCCGGCTTATGCCCACAAGCCGAGCGACAGCTACCTGATGCTTTCGCTGGAGGGCCATCACCTGACCGGACAGTGGGACATCGCGCTGCGCGATCTCGATTACGCCATTGGGCTCGATACCGATGGTAACGGCGAGATCACCTGGGGAGAGGTCAAGGCGAAGCACACCGAAATCGCCGCCTACGCACTGGCTCGCCTGGCGATCGCCGCTGATGACGTCGGCTGCCCGATGAGGGTCACCGAACATTTGGCCGACAACCACAGCGACGGCGCCTACGAGGTCATGCGGTTTTCCGTCGACTGCCCGGCCACTCCGCGGGTTTTGACCATCAAATACACCCTGTTCTTCGATCTCGACCCGCAGCACCGCGGTTTGCTGCGGTTGGAGGAGCAGGGCCGCACCCACACGGCGGTTTTCAGCCCCGACCGCGCGACTTGGCAGTCGGAAGGGCAGTCGGTTGGGCTCGGGAGCCAATTTCGCGACTTTTTCGAGACCGGGGTCTCGCATATCTGGACCGGCTTCGATCACATCCTGTTCCTCTGCGCCCTACTGCTCCCCGCAGTGCTCGAGCACCGTGGCGGGAGATGGCAAGCCGTAACGACCTTCCGCAAGGCTTTGCTCGACGTCATCAGCATCGTCACCGCGTTCACGATCGCGCATTCGATTACCCTGAGCCTTGCAGTGCTCGGGTTCATCACCCTGCCGTCGCGGCTCATCGAGTCGACAATCGCCGCTTCGGTGGTCGTCGCCGCCTTGAACAACCTTTACCCGCTGATCGAGAAGCGACTATGGATCGTGGCTTTCGTCTTCGGTTTGGTGCACGGATTGGGCTTTGCCAATGTCTTAACGGATCTGGCGCTGCCGAAGCCGGCGCTGGCGGTATCGCTGGTCAGCTTCAATCTGGGTGTCGAGGCTGGGCAACTGGCGATCGTCGCGACGTTCTTGCCCGTCGCTTATCTGTCGCGCCGCTCGTGGCTCTATCCGCGCCTCGTGCTCGGGGCCGGCTCATTGAGCATCGTGACGGTCGCTTCGGTATGGCTGATCGAGCGCAGCCTCAATGTCAGCATATTCCTATGAGCGGGCAAGCCGGCTGAATATTCGGGCTGGGGATCCGCAGCAATGCGCTCGAATGCCGCCGCGTGTCGTCCAACGCTATCTCGCCGATCAACCGATCCCGTAGCCGCCTGGCAGGAGTTGATTGCCTGCGCGATCTCGCGCTACTCCTCTACGTCTAATACGACCGTGGCATGCAGCGCACCAGAACCAAATCCTGGCGCGGCTTTACCGCCGGGCTCATCGTCTCGCTCGGATTTGCAAGCGCGGCACTAGCCGAAGATCCCGGCACTGCCGCCGGGGATAACTCCCCCGGCGGCGCCACAATCACATTGCCCGAAATGAGCGTGTCTGCGCAGGCGGATAGAGCGTTCTTCGCGCCGGACACCGCCTCGCAAGGGGTTGTCACCGGTGAGCAGATCCAGCAGCAGCCCGTCTATCGGGTGGGCGAAACGCTCGAGGTCGTGCCGGGGCTGATCGTCACGCAGCACAGCGGCGAGGGCAAGGCCAACCAGTATTTCCTGCGCGGCTTCAACCTCGATCACGGCACCGATATCGACATCTCGCTCGACGACATGCCGGTCAACATGCGTACCCACGCGCATGGCCAAGGCTATGCCGATCTCAATTTCATGATCCCCGAGCTGATCAGCACCTTGCAATACAGCAAGGGGCCCTATTTCCCCAGTCTCGGCGACTTCGACACGGCTGGAGCCGTCCAGATCAATTATGTCGACACCCTGCCGCACGACCTCGCCTTGCTTAGCGCCGGAATGTTCGGTTACGCCCGCGGGCTCGGCGCCGCCTCGCGTCCGGTGGCAGACGGCAACCTTCTGGTTGCGGCCGAATACGTTCACGCCGACGGGCCGTGGGAGATCCCGGACAATTACAACAAAGGAAACCTCATCGCCAATTATAGCCAGGGGAATGCGGATAACGGGTTCTCGTTCACCGGCATGTACATGAACGATGCCTTCCATGCGACAAATCAAATCCCACAGCGTGCCGTCACTGAGGGACTGATCTGCCTCTACTGCCCGCTCGACCCGACCGACGGCGGCAGCTCGGAGCGCTACAGCTTTTCCACCAAATATACTGCAACGACCGACACCGGTCAGCTCAAAGCAAATGCCTATCTGATCGGTTACCAACTGCAACTGTTTAACAATTTCGACGGTTTCGTGACTTTCCCCCCTCCCATCGGCGACCAGTTTGTGCAGCAAGACCGGCGCAAGATCTATGGCGGAAATGTCAGCTATATGATCCCCGGCAACGTCTTTGGTTACGACGCGCAGAACACTGTCGGCTTTCAGACCCGTACAGACGACATTCACATCGATTTGGCAGAGACCACCGGCCGGGTGGTGCGGTTCACGGTGCGTGACGACCATGTGATCGAATCGAGCGGCGGCCTCTTTATCGAAAATCGAATCCAATGGCTGGACAAGTTTCGCACGGTCACCGGTTTGCGCGAGGATCTCTATTACGGCTCAGACGAAAGCACGCTCCAGGCCAATTCCGGCACGATCGTCCAGGCCATCACCAGCCCAAAGGGCAATCTGATCTTCGGTCCGTGGAACCAGACCGAATACTACCTGAGTGTCGGTCAGGGCTTTCACAGCAACGATTTGCGCGGCGCACTGACCACCGTCAATGCATTGCAGACCGAGATCAACTTCCAGCAGGGCAACCCCACCATCGTGCCGCAGGTCAAGACGCCGCTACTGACCAAAGCGACCGGGTACGAAGTTGGAGTGCGATCGGAGCCATTGCCGAACCTCAAGCTCGAGGGCGCGCTCTTCGTGCTCAATCTCGCCAGCGAGGCGACGTTTGACGGCGACGAGGCCGAGACCACGCCGGGCAGGCCGAGCCAACGCAAGGGCATCGAACTGAGTGCTTCCTACAAGCCGCTTCCCTGGCTCCGTCTCGACGGCGATTTCGCGGCTACGCACGCGCGCTACGCCGATGGCGACCCCGGCACCGCCGATACCGAGCCCGGCCATCCCGGCAGCTATATCCCGAACTCAGCCAACCTGATCTCCACCGCGAGCGCTACGGTCGAGGATCTCGGACCCTGG
>JAFAHQ010000281.1 GCA_019237135.1 Alphaproteobacteria bacterium | reverse complement strand
ACATGCCAGATTTGGCAAAACTGGTAGATGATCTGTCGGCCTTGACTGTGATCGAGGCGGCGCAGCTGTCCAAGATGCTGGAGGAAAAGTGGGGCGTCTCGGCCGCGGCACCCGTCGCAGTGGCGGCACCCGGCGGAGGAGCAGCTGCCCCAGCGGCAGAGGCGGCCGCCGAGAAGACCGAATTCGATGTTATTCTCGCCGCAATCGGCGAAAAGAAAATCAACGTAATCAAGGAGGTTCGAGCGATTACCAGCCTCGGCCTCAAGGAAGCCAAGGATCTAGTCGAAGCCGCACCCAAGCCGGTCAAGGAAGGGGTCAACAAGGAAGAGGCGGCAAAAATCAAAAAACAGCTTGAAGACGCGGGTGCGACTGTCGAAATAAAGTAGGTCTGTCACGGTCTTTGTTTCATCGGGGCGGGCGGCCGGTTGTCTCTGGCCGCTGCGTCCGAGGCCTCCGACCCCGGGGCGCGAATCGCCGCGCACGCCGGGCTTTGGCGCGTCGAGACAGAGGTGCGCGGCGAGGCTTGGCAGAAAAGTCGCACATCGGTTTGACGCGGCGCCGGGAAATCGCCTTGCCCGATAGGATCAAGCGAGGCGCCGGGATCGGGTCGGCTCGGCGGCCCTCAGTGAGGAGTGTGCATGGCTATATCCTTTACGAGCAAAAAGTGCATCCGCAAGAGCTTCGGGCGGGTCCCCGAGGTCGCGCCGATGCCGAACCTGATAGAGGTCCAAAAGAGCTCGTATGACCATTTCCTGCAAATGGGGGTCGTCCCCGAGCAGCGTGCTGGTGTCGGGCTGCAGGAGGTTTTTAAGTCGGTCTTCCCGATACGCGATTTTTCCGAGCGCGCTCAGCTCGAGTTCGTCCGCTACGAGCTGGAGACGCCCAAATACGATGTCGATGAGTGCCAACAGCGCGGTATTACCTTCGCCGCGCCGCTAAAGGTCACCCTCCGCCTCGTCGTCTGGGATGTCGACGAGGATACCGGATCGCGCTCGATCCGCGACATCAAGGAGCAGGACGTCTATATGGGCGACATGCCGTTGATGACGAAGAACGGCACTTTCATCATCAACGGCACCGAACGCGTTATCGTATCGCAGATGCATCGCAGCCCCGGAGTGTTCTTCGACCACGACAAGGGGAAGACACACTCTTCCGGCAAGTATCTGTTTGCTGCCCGGGTGATTCCCTATCGCGGCTCCTGGCTCGATTTCGAGTTCGACGCCAAAGATCACATCTATGTGCGCATCGACCGGCGCCGCAAGCTCCCGGCGACAACCTTACTGCTCGCTCTCGACAACCCCGCGACCGAGGCGCTGCGGGCGCGCCGGAGGGCCGAGAACGGCTCGTTGCAGCCTGGCGAAGCGATCGGAATGTCCAAGGAAGAGATCCTTTCGTTCTTTTACAGCACGATCACTTTTCGCCGCGCCGCGCTGGGCTGGATGACACCTTTCGATCCGGAGCAATTCAAAGGCAAGCTGACAAGCGATCTTCGGGATGCCCGAACCGGTGAGACAGTGCTCGCGGAAGGTGAAAGGGTGACGCCGCGGATTGCCCGTCGGCTGCGCGAAGAAGGGCTGACCAACATTCTGGTCGGTGATGACCAATTGATCGGCCGCTATTTCACCTCGGATATGATCAACGAGGAGTCTGGCGAAGTCTATTTCGAGGCTGGCGACGAGATTTCAGCTGCGGCGCTGGCCCAGCTGAACGAGGTCGGCATCGAGGAGGTGCCGGTCCTCGACATCGATCATGTTACCGTCGGTCCTTACGTCCGCAACACCCTGGCCGTCGATAAGAACGCTACGCGGGAAGACGCGTTGATCGACATCTATCGCGTGATGCGCCCGGGCGAGCCACCGACGCTAGAAACGGCAGAGGCGCTGTTCAACGGCCTATTCTTCGATCCAGAGCGCTATGATTTGTCGGCGGTCGGCCGCGTCAAGATAAACTCGCGGTTGATGTTCGATACCGACGACTCCGTGCGCACTTTGCGCAAGGCCGACATCCTCACGATCCTCAAGGTGCTGGTCGAACTCAAGGACGGCCGCGGCGAGATCGACGACATTGACCATCTTGGCAACCGCCGGGTCCGTTCGGTCGGCGAGCTGATGGAGAATCAGTATCGCATCGGCCTGTTGCGCATGGAACGGGCGATCCGCGAACGGATGAGTTCGGTAGAGATCGACACGGTCATGCCCCACGACCTGATCAACGCGAAGCCGGCGGCGGCGGCGGTGCGCGAGTTCTTCGGCTCGTCGCAACTGTCACAATTTATGGATCAGACTAACCCCTTGTCCGAGATCACCCACAAGCGTCGGTTGTCGGCGCTCGGTCCCGGCGGGCTGACGCGCGAGCGTGCCGGCTTTGAGGTGCGCGACGTGCATCCGACCCATTACGGCCGAATCTGCCCGATTGAGACGCCGGAAGGTCCGAATATAGGCTTGATCAATAGTTTGGCGACCTACGCCCGGGTCAACCAATACGGTTTCATTGAAAGCCCCTACCGCAAGGTGGTTGAGGGCAAGGTCACGGACGAGGTGATCTATCTCTCAGCGATGGACGAGGGCCGGTATGCGATCGCCCAGGCCAACGTCGAGACAGATGCTCAAGGCCGTATCACGGCCGAACTTACCAATTGCCGCAAGGGCGGGGACTTCGTGATGCAGCGACCGCAGGACATTGATCTGATCGACGTCTCGCCAAAGCAGCTGGTTTCGGTGGCCGCCGCGTTGATTCCGTTTCTCGAAAACGATGACGCGAATCGCGCGTTGATGGGCTCGAACATGCAGCGCCAGGCTGTGCCACTAATTCGCGCCGAGGCACCGCTCGTCGGCACAGGTATGGAGGAAACCGTCGCCCGCGATTCCGGGGTCACAATCATAGCCCGTCGGTCGGGCGCGGTTGACCAAGTCGACGCGACCCGCATCGTGATCCGCGCGACCGAAGAGACCTCAAGCACCGCGTCCGGTGTCGATATCTACAATCTCCTGAAATTCCAGCGCTCGAACCAGAACACTTGTATCACGCAGCTGCCGCTTGTCAAAGTCGGCGATCAGGTGATGGCGGGCGACATCATCGCTGATGGCCCCTCAACACGACTAGGCGAGCTCGCCCTCGGTCGCAATGTGCTGTGCGCATTCATGCCGTGGAACGGGTACAACTTCGAGGACTCGATCTTGATCTCCGAGCGGATCGTCTCGGACGACGTATTTACCTCGATCCATATTGAAGAGTTCGAGGTCATGGCGCGCGACACCAAGCTCGGTCAGGAGGAGATCACCCGCGATATCCCGAATGTCGGCGAAGAGGCACTGAGAAACCTCGACGAGGCGGGAATCGTTTACATCGGCGCCGAGGTGAAACCCGGCGATATCCTCGTCGGGAAGGTCACTCCGAAGGGCGAGTCGCCGATGACGCCCGAGGAAAAACTGTTGCGCGCAATCTTCGGCGAAAAGGCTTCCGACGTACGCGACACCTCGCTGCGACTGCCGCCTGGGGTCTCCGGCACAATCGTCGAAGTGCGCGTCTTCTCCCGGCGCGGGGTCGACAAAGACGAACGTGCGCTGGCGATCGAGCGCGCCGAGATCGAACGGCTTGCCAAGGACCGGGACGACGAGCGCGCGATCCTCGAGCGCAGCTTTGCCGCTCGGCTGAAGGAGCTAATGCTCGGCCAGATCGCAGTTGGCGGGCCAAGGGGTATGAGGGCGGGGACCGAAATTACCGAAGCCGTGCTCGCCGATTACCCCGTGGCGCACTGGAAACAGATCTCAATCCGTGACGACGCTAGAACGGCGGATATCGAGGCCTTGAAAAACCAGATGGAGGATGCCGTCGCGGGTCTCACTGCGCGTTTCGAGAGCAAGGTCGAAAAGCTGCAGCGCGGGGACGAGCTCCCGCCTGGCGTGATGAAGATGGTCAAGGTCTTCGTAGCGGTCAAACGCAAGCTGCAGCCTGGCGATAAGATGGCAGGCCGCCACGGCAACAAGGGCGTGATCTCCCGGATCGTGCCGTGCGAGGACATGCCCTACCTCGAGGATGGCGTCCCGGTCGATATCGTGTTGAACCCGCTCGGCGTGCCGAGCCGGATGAACGTTGGCCAGATCCTCGAAACCCATCTCGGCTGGGCGGCAGCGGGGCTGGGCCGGCGCATCGGTGAGGTGCTTGAGCGCGTCAAACGCGGTGACTCCGACGGCGAACTCCGCGCGTTCCTCAGCAATATGTATCGGGGCGAAGAGAGGGACGAGATCGAGCAGCTGCCGTCAAAAGACCTGTTCGAGCTCGCCGTGAATCTCGCGCATGGGGTGCCCGTCGCCAGCCCAGTCTTCGACGGAGCCAGAGAGGAAGATATCGTCGCCATGCTAGAGCGAGCCGGTCTTTCCTCCTCGGGGCAGGTGACCTTGATCGACGGCCGGACCGGAGAGCCCTTCGATCGCCCGGTGACGGTAGGCTACATCTACATGATGAAGCTGCACCACCTCGTCGATGACAAGATCCATGCGCGCTCGATCGGCCCCTACAGCCTCGTTACCCAGCAGCCGCTAGGCGGCAAGGCTCAGTTCGGCGGGCAGCGGTTCGGAGAGATGGAGGTTTGGGCACTGGAGGCCTATGGCGCGGCCTACACGTTGCAAGAGATGCTGACGGTCAAGTCAGATGACGTTTCCGGCCGGACCAAGGTCTACGAAGCCATTGTGCGCGGCGACGACAATTTCGAGGCCGGCATCCCCGAATCCTTCAATGTCCTGGTCAAGGAACTGCGGTCTCTCGGCCTCAATGTTGAGCTGGAGCAGCGCGGCTATTGACCGTGAGCCGTCTCGCAAAAGTATCGGCTACCCTTGTGACAGAGCGGCTTCGGGGCTGCAAGCCCGGTAATGTGCAGTCTCGGATGCCCGCAGCCTCAGACATGACGACGGACCAGCAAAGGGGTCGTTGATGAACGAATTGATGAATATCTTCGGGCAGGTCAGCAGCACTCAAAGCTTTGACCAGATCCGCATCTCGATCGCCAGTCCCGAGCGGATTCACTCCTGGTCGTTCGGCGAAATCAAGAAGCCGGAGACGATCAACTATCGCACGTTCAAGCCCGAACGCGACGGCCTGTTCTGCGCTCGGATATTCGGCCCGATCAAGGATTACGAGTGCTTGTGCGGCAAGTACAAGCGGATGAAGTATCGGGGCATCATTTGCGAAAAGTGTGGCGTGGAGGTCACCCTCTCCAAAGTCCGACGCGACCGCATGGGGCATATCGAGTTGGCTTCGCCGGTGGCGCATATCTGGTTCCTCAAATCGCTGCCGAGCCGCATCGGCCTGTTGCTCGACATGACGCTGAAAGATTTGGAGCGAATCCTCTACTTCGAAAACTACGTCGTCATCGAGCCCGGGCTCACGCCGCTCAAGCAGCACCAGCTGCTTTCCGAAGAGGAGTTTCAGAAGGCTCAGGACGAATATGGCGACGACCAGTTCACCGCCTCGATCGGGGCTGAGTCATTGCGCACCATGTTGTCGGCGATCGACCTTGCCGAGGAGAAGGAGAAGCTGCGCAGCGAATTGTTGGAGACGAGCTCGGAGGCGCGGCGAAAAAAGCTTGTCAAACGATTGAAGTTGGTTGAAGCCTTCATCGAATCGAACAGCCGGCCCGAGTGGATGATCCTCGAGGTGATTCCGGTCATCCCACCAGAGTTACGGCCGCTGGTACCGCTCGACGGCGGGCGATTTGCGACCTCGGATCTCAATGATCTCTACCGCCGCGTAATCAACCGCAACAATCGGCTGAAACGGCTGATCGAGCTTCGAGCGCCCGACATCATCGTGCGAAACGAGAAGCGCATGCTCCAGGAAGCCGTCGATGCACTGTTTGACAACGGTCGGCGAGGGCGAATCATCACCGGGGCCAACAAGCGCCCGCTAAAGTCGCTCTCCGACATGCTGAAGGGGAAGCAGGGCCGCTTCCGCCAGAATCTCCTAGGCAAGCGGGTTGACTACTCGGGCCGCTCGGTCATCGTTGTCGGTCCCGAGCTCAAGCTGCAGCAATGCGGTCTGCCAAAAAAGATGGCGCTCGAGCTGTTCAAGCCGTTTATCTATTCGAAGCTGGAGCTTTATGGCCTCGCCAGTACGATTAAAGCCGCCAAGCGCATGGTCGAGAAGGAGCGGCCGGAAGTCTGGGACATCCTCGAGGAAGTAATCCGCGAGCATCCTGTGCTGTTGAACCGAGCGCCGACGCTTCATCGGTTGGGAATTCAGGCGTTTGAGCCGGTGCTGATTGAGGGCAAAGCGATCCAGCTGCACCCGCTTGTCTGTACCGCCTTCAACGCCGATTTCGACGGTGATCAGATGGCCGTGCACGTGCCGTTGTCGCTTGAGGCCCAGCTCGAGGCGCGCGTCCTGATGATGTCGACCAACAACATCCTGAGCCCGGCGAACGGCAAACCGATCATCGTCCCGTCCCAGGACATCGTCCTGGGTCTTTATCACATCTCGATGGAGCGCCCTTACGAAAAGGGCGAGGGTATGCTGTTTACCAGCATCGGCGAGATCGAGCATGCGCTCGAGTCGAAGGCGGTCTCGTTGCACGCCCGCATCAAAGCGCGTTTCCATACCGTCGATGACGCAGGTAAGCCAGTGGTGCAGCTGGTCGAGACGACCCCCGGCCGCATGCTGCTGTCCGAGATCCTACCACAACATCCCGCGATCGCTTTTGAGCTGATCAACTGCCTCTTGACCAAAAAGGAGGTCAGCAACGTCATCGACCAAGTCTATCGCCATTGCGGTCAAAAGGAGACCGTCATCTTTTGCGACCGGCTGATGTCGCTCGGTTTCCAGCAGGCCTGTAAGGCCGGCATCTCGTTCGGCAAGAACGATCTGATCATCCCTGAGGCCAAACGCGGACTCGTTGCCCAAGCGCAAGACCAAGTAAAGCAGTACGAACAGCAATATCAGGACGGTCTGATCACCCAGGGCGAAAAATACAATAAGGTGGTCGACGTATGGTCGCGCTGCACCGACAAGGTTGCGGAGGAGATGCTCAAGATAATCCGCTCGGCCGCGCCGGGCGAACCGGTAAACTCCGTGTGGATGATGTCGGATTCGGGCGCCCGAGGCTCCGCGGCGCAGATCAAGCAACTCGCCGGGATGCGCGGTCTGATGGCCAAGCCATCGGGCGAGATCATCGAGACGCCGATCATCTCTAATTTCAAGGAGGGGCTGACCGTGCTTGAATACTTTAATTCGACGCACGGCGCGCGCAAGGGTCTTGCCGATACGGCGCTAAAGAC
>JAFAHQ010000254.1 GCA_019237135.1 Alphaproteobacteria bacterium | reverse complement strand
ATCGTTAGCGCTCCGCCTTTTGGTATGCCTTATATCGCGGGGTTGGAGGGCAGAGATGAGTTCACCCACAGCGTCATCAATCAGATCCGCTCGTGGGGCGCGCTCGTTGGTGGCGCGCCGGGGTTCTTTCAACCGCGCGTGCCGCCGCCATTCCTCTATCCGAACGGCAGCCCCGAGGCTCTGAGCTATTACGACGTCGCTCCGCTGAAAGCGACCCTCGAGCGCCTCGTGGACTTTGATCTGATCAACCACGGCCAGATGCGATTTAGTGTCGGGGCTGTCAATGTTCGCACCGGCAATTTCGTCTATTTCGACAGCACCACCCACCGGATTGGCCCGGAGCATGTGGTGGCAAGCGGCTCGCTTCCGCCCGGTTTCCCACCCACCGAGATCGAGGGTGAGTGCTACTGGGACGGCGGCCTCGTCTCCAATACACCGCTCGAATGGGTGCTCGACAGCCGGCCGGGCCGGGACACGCTTGCTTTTCAGATCGATCTGTGGAGCGCACGCGGCGAGTATCCGCGTAATCTGATTGAGGCAGACACACGCCAGAAGGAAATCCGCTATTCCAGCCGCACCCGGCTGGCAAGCAACCAGTTCAAGAAAAAACAGATTCTTCGTCGCGCGACGGCCCGACTTCTCGCCAAGATCCCAAAAGAGCTATTGCAAACACCAGAGGCTGAAATGCTGGCATTGGAAGCGGACGAGAAAGTCTACAATCTGATCCAGCTGATCTATCACGCCAAGAACTATGAAGGAAATTCCAAGGATTACGAATTTTCACGACGGACAATGGAGGAACACTGGAGATCCGGCTATAACGATGCCGTTCGCACCTTGCGCCATCCGGAAGTTCTGCAACGCCCGCGAGGGCTGGACGGCGTTTTCACTTTCGATCTCGCGGTCGACGGCCGCGAATAAGGGAGACCAGACCGATGGATATTGCCGAGGTGCGCCGCACGGCATTCGCCATGCCATTGACCGATCCCGCCTATCCGCCCGGTCCTTATAAATTCTACAATCGGGAATTCGTGGTCATTACCTATCGCAGCGACATCGACAAGCTTCGCGAGGTGGTGCCCGAGCCCTTGGAGGTGGCCGGTGACACCGTAGCCTACGAATTTATCCGCATGCCGGATTCGACCGGCTTTGGCGACTACACCGAGACGGGTCAAGTGATCCCAGTGCGCTTCAAAACCAAGGACGGCGTGGTCCAAGAAGGCGGCTACGTCCACGCCATGTATCTCGACGACGATGCGCCGATCGCCGGCGGGCGCGAGATTTGGGGCTTCCCAAAGAAACTCGCAAGCCCAAAGATTTCGCATGAAGGCGATGTGGTCGTCTGCACCTTGCACTACGGCTCGGTGCTCTGCGTCTCAGCCACGATGGGCTTCAAGCATCGCGAAATCGACCCGGCGCCTCTGTTGAGGACACTTGCCAGGCCGAACTTTATGATCAAGATCATCCCGCATGTCGACTGCACGCCGCGCATCTGCGAGCTCGTGCGCTATTACATGGAAGACGTCAATCTGAAGGGCGCCTGGGCTGGTCCAGCAGCCATCCAGCTATTCGAGCATGCAATGTGCGACGTAGCCAGGCTGCCAGTGCGCGAGGTGGTCTCGGCTACTCATTACATCACCGATCTGACGCTCGGTCTGGGCGAGGCGGTGTTCGATTACCTGAAAGATGTGTGAAGGGAGCGCTGAGATGCCCCGCTTTTCTGACAAAGTCGCGATCGTCACGGGCGCCGCTAGCGGCATCGGCAAAGAGATCGCATTGCGCTTTGCCGCCGAGGACGGCGTGCCCGTCATTGCCGACCTTAATTTCGACGCCGCAGACGCCACCGCGCGCGAGATCAGGTCACAGGGAAGGGAAGCCTTTGCAGTCGCGATGAACGTCGCAGACGAGACGGCGGTCGAAAGGGGTGTGGCCGACACGATGGCGAAATATGGCCGGATCGACGTTCTGGTCAGCAATGCCGGAATCCAGATCGTCAAACCTATCGTCGATCTTCCGTTTGCCGACTGGAAGAGGCTGCTGGCGATCCATCTCGATGGCGCTTTTCTGACGACCAGGGCCTGTCTGAAACACATGTACAAGGCCAAATCCGGCAGCGTCATCTATATGGGCTCGGTCCACTCCAAAGAAGCCTCTTTACTGAAGGCGCCCTACGTCACCGCCAAGCACGGGCTGTTGGGACTGTGCCGGGTCGTCGCCAAGGAGGGTGCCCAGCACAATGTGCGCGCGAACGTCGTCTGCCCGGGCTTTGTGCGCACGCCCCTGGTCGACAAGCAGATCCCCGAGCAGGCCGAGGAGCTCGGCATAAGCGAAGAGGACGTGATCAAACACGTGATGCTGAAGGATACAGTGGATGGCGAATTCACCACGACCGCAGATGTCGCCGCGGCGGTGCTGTTCTTGGTCGGGTTCGAGACCAATGCGCTGACCGGGCAGTCGCTGGTCGTCAGCCACGGCTGGTTTATGGAATAGCAGGTCGCCACCCTCACCCGCTCGCTGTAAGCGGGCGAGAGGCTCTGATCGATCGGGAACTTTACCAGACTCTCCCCGTTTGCTACGCGTTTGCTTCCCGGTCGTATAAGTTTCGCAGGAGCAAACGCATGACTATAGCGACAACCTCTTCCGGCGCTCGCCGATCGGTTCTCCGCCATGCGCCCCTCCTCGCCCTGGCGCTGGCCGTGATCGCCGCGGTTCTGCTGGCGCTCGGCCCGATCGGCTGGCGCGCCGGCTGGTGGCATTTCCGTTTCGCCTTTCTGACCTTGATGCCCTGGGCGGCCTATTTGGGTATAACCGCGTTGGTTGTCTCGGTCCTGACCCTGCTCTTCGGCCGCTCGCGGATCGAAGCGCGCGGAATCACGGTAGCCATCCTCGCTTTTGCCGTCGGTGGGCTGATCGCCTATGTGCCGTGGCATTATGATCAGATCCGGCAGAAGGTGCCGCCGATCCACGACATCACGACGGATCCGGACAATCCTCCGGCGTTTGTCGTCGTGGTGCCGTTGCGCGAAGCCGCGGGCCCCGATCGGGTTTCCTATGAGGGTGTCAAGATCGCCGAGCAGCAACGGCAGGCCTATCCCGATATTGTTTCGTTGACCCTTGCGGTGCCGCCCGCGTCAGCGTTCAATCACGCGCTCGACACGGCCCAGCGGATGGGGTGGACGATCGTCGCTGCTGATGATGCGGCGGGCCGGATCGAGGCGAGCGACAAGAGTCGCTGGTTCGGGTTTATTGACGACATCGTTGTCCGCATAACTCCGTCCGCCTCGGGCAGCCGAGTCGATCTTCGGTCCTCGTCGCGGGTGGGGCGCAGTGATTTCGGCGTGAATGCCGCCCGCATCGAGATCTATCTTTCGGCGCTGCGCGCCGCAACCGGCGGCTCGGGCTGACGCGGCCCATCGGGCCGAGGGTCGGGTCAAACCCCCGAGGGATTTTCACGGAGGAGGTGAAGGACTAGGCTGCTCTCTCCATAGAACGCCCCAGGTAGGCCTATGCTCGACATTTCACCCGGCGTGGCGCCGCCGCAACCGGTGCGGCTAGCCGATTATCAACCCCCCGCCTATCTGATCGACACCGTCGACCTCGTCTTCGAACTCGGCACGGAAGACACTCGGGTCAAATCGCGTCTCGGAATTCGTCGCAACCCGGCGGTTGCCGAACGCGGAGCTGCGCTGCATCTCGATGGCGAAGCGCTAGAGCTCGTCTCGCTGGCGCTCGATGGCGAGCCGCTAGGCGCCAACCGGTACCAGCTCCCGCCGGAAGGCGGGCTGACGCTCGCCGACGTGCCGGACGCCTTCACGCTCGATGTCGAAACCCG
>JAFAHQ010000146.1 GCA_019237135.1 Alphaproteobacteria bacterium | reverse complement strand
GTCTTTGCATCCGCTGGCAGTTTCAACAATCATTGGGGTGCGCCGCTCTCGCTTGCCCGGATGCCGCCAGATGCTGCCTACGGCATTTTCGAGCTAGGCATGAACCATCCCGGCGAGATTACCGCTCTTACTCAGTTGGTGAGGCCGCATATCGCGATAATCACGACGATCGAGCCTGCCCATCTCGGCTTTTTCCCGTCGGTCCAAGCGATCGCCGATGCCAAGGCAGAAATTTTTCTCGGGCTCGAGCCAGGTGGCGTCGCCGTCCTGAACCGCGACAACCCACATTTCGCCCGGCTTGCGGCGGCAGCGGGACGAGCCGGCGCGGCGGAGGTGGTTGGTTTTGGCACTCACCCCGAAGCCGCGGTCCGGCTCCTCGATTATTTACTCGAGCCGCGCAGCAGTATCTTCGAAGCCGCGCTTCCTCACTCCACATTACACTGCCGGCTTCCGGTACCAGGCTGGCATTGGGTCATGAACGCCCTCGCCGTTCTCGCTGCGGTGATAGCGGTCGGGGCTGACCCGCGCCGCGCCGCCGAGGCCCTGGCCGGGCTCGAGGAGTTGCCAGGCCGGGGTCGACGATACGAACTTTCGTGGCGAGGCGGTACGTTGACCTTGATCGACGAAAGCTACAATGCGAGCCCGGCGGCGATGTGCGCCGCGCTCGCGGTGCTTGCCGCGATAACGCTCCCTGTCGGCGCGCGGCGGGTTGCTGTGCTCGGCGACATGTTGGAGCTTGGCGCGGCGACCGAGCGACTACACCGCGAACTCGCCGAGCCGCTCGTCCGGGCAGAGGTCGATCGCGTCTTTCTCGTTGGGAGGGCCGTCGAGGCGCTGTACGACGCTCTACCTGGGCCGAAGCGTGGTGGTTTGTGGGCCAATGCTGACGAGGCCATTGACGAATTGCTAGGCTTCCTGCGAGCTGGCGATGTCGTGACTGTCAAAGGCTCCCGCGGGATCCGCCTCAGCCCGATCGTCGAGCGGCTGCGCATCGAGTCGGCGCGGCAAGAGACATGATCGCATGCTTTATCCGTTGTTTTTTCCTCTTGCGGATCAGTTTCAGGCCTTCAACCTGTTCCGCTACATTACCTTCCGGTCGGGCGGAGCCGCCGTCACGGCGTTGCTGATCAGCTTCCTGGTCGGCCCCCCAATAATCGCTTGGCTGCGGTCCAAGCAGGCTAACGGCCAGCCAATCCGTCCCGACGGTCCCGATGGACACCTAACGCGCAAGAAGGGAACACCTACGATGGGCGGGTTCCTCATTCTTCTCGCGCTTACGATCTCAACTCTGCTGTGGGCGGACCTGGCAAACGCCTATCTGTGGATTGTACTGCTGGTCACTGTCAGCTTCGGTCTGATCGGCTTTTTCGACGACTACCAAAAGCTTCACCGTAATTCACATCACGGGCTTTCCGGTAGGATCAAGCTCGGCTTGGAAATCCTGCTTAGCGCCTCTGCGTGCATCGCGGTGGCCTATGTGACGCCGCCGGGGCTGGCTAATGCGCTCGCCGTGCCCTTTTTTAAGAATGTGCTGGTCGAGCTTGGCTGGTTTTTTGTGCCGTTCGGGGTTCTGGTGATCATCGGCGCCTCGAACGCGGTCAACCTGACGGATGGGCTCGACGGGCTCGCCATCGTCCCCTCGATGATCGCTGCCGGTTGCTTTGCATTTATCGCCTACCTCGTCGGCAATGCAATCTTTGCCAATTACTTGCAGATCCATCATGTCGCCGGTGCGGGCGAGCTCACCGTCTTTTGCGGGGCGATGGTGGGAGCTAGCCTCGGGTTCTTATGGTTCAACGCCCCGCCGGCAATGGTCTTTATGGGCGACACGGGATCGTTGTCGATCGGCGCTGCCCTAGGGATGATCAGCGTGGTTACCAAGCACGAGCTCGTTCTCGCAATCGTTGGTGGTCTGTTTGTGCTGGAGGCGGTGTCCGTTATTGTTCAGGTCGCGAGCTATAAGATAACGGGACGCCGCGTCTTCCGTATGGCACCTCTCCACCATCACTTCGAGCAAAAGGGGTGGGAGGAGCCGACAATCGTCATCCGTTTTTGGATCATCGCCTGCATTCTCGCTATTGCTGGGCTCGGCACACTGAAATTGCGGTGAGAGTGCCATGATGGTCGTGGCTATTTATATATAGTTTGCTGTGTGTAATAAATTTCTCTACATATTGCGATCGGAGGACTCCGTCACTTCACCAAACTACGGCGGGCAGAGAGTTGTTGCTCTGCTTGATTACACGCTTCGCGCCTTCTGCCCCCAGGATAGATACGGATGAGTTTTGCGCGC
>JAFAHQ010000143.1 GCA_019237135.1 Alphaproteobacteria bacterium | reverse complement strand
CGCAACGAGTCGCTGTCGATCTCACCGGATACGGTGACCTGCCCTCCTGCGTGGGTGAATTTGATCGCATTGTCGAGAAGGTTGACAAATACCTGTTTGAGCTTGACCGGATCACCGTCCAATACGGGCCAGGCCGATGGGGCTCCGTCGACCACAATCTCGACTTTGGCCGCTTTTGCCGTGGGGCGCAGCATCACAAGGCTCTCGGTGAGCAGGGTGCCCGGCTTGGTCGGGACCCGTTCGATCTCGAGCTTTCCCGCTTCTACCTTCGAAAGATCGAGCATTTCCTCGACCAGGGAGAGCAGATGCATGCCGCTCTGATAGATGTCCTGCGCGTACTCTCGGTAAGTGGGAACGCCGATGGGACCCAGGATCTGGCGGTGGATCATCTCGCCAAACCCAATGATGGCGTTCAACGGCGTGCGAAGCTCGTGGCTGATGTTGGCGAGGAACATCGACTTTGCTTTATTGGCATTGGCCAATTCGGTCGTCCGCTGCTCGACCCGCGATTCGAGCGTGGCGTTTAAGTGCCGCAACTCCTCCTCGGCGCGCTTTTGCGCCGTATGTCGAGCCGCCAACGCGTCGGCCATGGCATTGAATGCGGCCCCGAGATGGCCGATCTCCGAACCCGGATCCTGCACCCGCGCGCGGGCGTCGTCGTTGCCATTACGCCACTCCGCAGCGACCTTGAGCAAGCCCTCGATCGGTTCGCGAAGGAACCTGCGGGCTCCAAAAATTGCCGCCAAAGTCGCCGCAAGCAGGCCGACGACGATAAGGGCTACTCCGCGCTTGGTCGCGTCTTCGATCGCTGCGAACGCTTCAGCTTTCGATTGCCCGGCGCTGAGGAAGAAATCCCGCGGCGGCAGTGCCGGCGGCACATATCCGAAAATTCGCGTGATGCCATCCACACCGACGGCCTCTTCCCACCCCGCCGTAGAGCCGTCCATGATCGTCTCATGGCTCTTTCTCATGTTCTTTCCAACGAGCGCCTCGGGATTGGGCAGCCGAGCGATGATGTTGCCCTCGCGATCGGCGATCAGGATCGAGGATGTCGGCGACAATCCCCTTTCCTTGAGGTGCTCGGAAAGCCATGCCAGGTCCAGCCCCGCGAACACGACACCGGCTGTGTGGCCGTCGCCGTCGCCAAACCTCACCGCAAAATGGATCATTCGCTGTCCGGTGGCCGGATCGGCCCAATAATTGCCGACCGCAAGCCCATCTCGCGCCATGGCACGTTTGAAGAACGGTTGATCCGCCACCGTCCAGTCGCCAATAGGTGCGCTCGAGCAGAAGATCCTTCCCTCGGTGTCAGCGGCGGCGAGCAGGCTGTAATTGGCGTACTGGGATTTCAACGCGGTGAAGTGCTCACTGCAGGAATCCGCATCCCGCAACCTGACCGCCGGGAGCTGGGCGAGCGCAAGCAGTAACTGGCGAGCTCCCTCCCGCAGCTCACCGATTTCTTCGCCGAACTGCCTGGTGATCTGGATGACCTGTTGTCGGATGTCGGCTTCGCGGGCCTTTCGCAGCTCGTATTCGTTATAGCCCTGGATGACGATCGCCGGCAAAATGGCGATTAGCACCAGGATGCACAGCCGAAGCCTCAAACTGATGTGCGGCAGGCGAGGTGCGGTGAACCGGCGCCGGACGGCGATAGCCTCGTCCAGCCTCCGGCCCACCCCGTCGCTGGTCATTGGTGATATCTCCAAGGCAATATATAGCGGTCGACCTGACCGGGATAACTCCTTCTGCCTGCGCGCGGCTCGATCGGAACGCCCTCGAAAATCCGTCTCGGGAGCCGCGAGATTCCAGGGGATTGATGAATATGATGCTAACTTTCAAGTTAGCTGATAATTTTTCGATCCGATTTTGATTGGCTTATTTCGGAATATTATTTTAGTTTTAGATTGACTGTGATTTCTGCTAGGCGCCGAGCTTCTTCGTCATGCAGATCAGAGAGTGCCACCGCGCGTCGCACTAGATCCGACGGCCTTAGCCTGCTCGCCGCTCGCGTCGGTTAGAGTCCACACCGGCGTGCCTGTCGGCATCGCGCTCACACCGGCACATCGCCCTGCAGCATGACGCGATGGAGATAGCGAACCTGGTTCATGTCATAATCGCCATTGGCCTGGTGCAGCAGGCAGCGATTGTCCCAGATCACCAGATCGCCGCGCTCCCATTTGTGGCGATACTGGTATTGCGGCTGGGTTGAATGGTCGAGCAGCTCGGCGAGGAGTGCAAGAGCGTCCTCGTCCGCCATTCCGACGATGCCTTCGACGCGAATAGGATTGATGTAGATCGCTTTGCGGCCGCTTTCGGGGTGGGTGCGCACGATTGGGTGGATGACCGCATCCGGAATGCTGTTGCGATCAGGCTCGCCGAGCGCCATCATTTTTCGGGCGCTGTGCCGGCTCTGGTAGACATGGCTCGCCCGGAGGCCGCTGATGCGATGCCTGATCGCTTCCGGTAGCCCGTCATAGGCAAGGTGCATGTTGACATATTGGGTGTCGCCGCCGCTGTCGGGAAGGCGAACCGCGTGCAGCACCGTGGCCTTGGGCGGGCAGAGGGCATTCGAGTGGTCCGTGTGATAGCCCTCGCCCGGGATGTAGCGTTTGCCGTCGGGATAGAAATCCTGGTTCGAGATGTAATGGACGAGCGGACAATCCGGCAATGCAAACCGAGAATTGTGCTGGGGAAACACCTCGCCAAACAACCTGACGGCTGAAAGTAGCTGATGCGGCGACAGCTGCTGTTCGCGGAACACCAGCACCGAACGCTCGACGAAGGCGCGATAGAGCCGCGCTCGGTCGGCATCGCCGACCGGGCGGGCGAGATCGACGCCGTGGATCTCGGCGCCAGTGTGGGCGGATAGCGGAGCGACCGTGTAGTCCATCGCGGCTATCAGCCGGTTTCCATCGGCAGGGTCGGGTCGGTGGCCCATTCACTCATCGACGCGTCGTAAAGCTTGACGTCGGGGTGACCGAGCATGACGAGGGCAAACGCATCGGCACTGGCCGCGATGCCGCCGCCGCAATAAGTGATGACCCCTTTGCCGAAGGCGCCGACCGCGTCGAAACGCCGGCGCAATTCGGCGGGCGGCAGGAAGACGCCGGTCGCCGGATCGACGAGATGCACCGGGGCGATGTCGCATTCGCCGCGGGCGACGGCGGCGGCGCCGCCCATGCTGCCGACGGCGACTGTACGTGCGGCAATGCCTTGCTCCGCAAGCCGCCCGACCAGCACGTCGAGCCCGACGCA
>JAFAHQ010000074.1 GCA_019237135.1 Alphaproteobacteria bacterium | reverse complement strand
GTTTCCGTGGGACAATGTCCGGGCGATCAACGCTCTCGGGCTCAACGCGATCTTCGTCCCCGAGCCCTACGGCGGGGCTGGGCTCGGCTATGCCGCTTATCTCGCTTGCGTGCGCGAGTTGAGCCGAGCCTGCGCCTCGACCGGCATTATCTGGGCGACGAATTTCCACGCGATGAAGCCGCTGATCGACTTCGGCACCGAGGAGCAAAAACGGCGTTTTTTGCCGCGCGTCGCCGCGGGGACGCTTGCCGCGCTGGCGATCACCGAACCCGATGCCGGCTCGGATGCAACCCACATGAGGACACGCTTTACCCCCAAGGGTGACGCGATCGTCGTGTCGGGCGGCAAGACCTTTATCACCAGCGGGGATGTCGCCGATCTGATCCTTGTTTTCGGCAAATGGACCGAGATCGCCAACGACCGGAAGGCGATCTCCGCCCTCATTCTGGAAAAAGGAACCCCCGGCCTCGAGGTGCTGCGGAAAGAGGACAAGATGGGGCACCGCGCTTCGTCGACCGTGGCGCTCGGCTTCGAGGATTGCGTCGTGCCGCGCGCCAATCTCCTGGGCGAGCCGGGAGCCGGGCTGCAATTGCTGCTCGCTGCACTCAACAAGTCGCGGCCAAGTGTCGCCGCCCATGCGCTCGGCATCGCGCGCGCCGCCTTCGAGGATGCCGTCCTCTATATCAACGAGCGCCGGCAATCAGGCCGGCGGATCGTCGAGTTCCAAGGCATCCAGTTCATGCTCGCCGATCTCGCCACCGAGCTCGCGCTGTGCGAGGCGTGGCTGTGGCACGTCGCGCGCCTCGTCGACGGCGGGGCCGGGGACTTCGCCCTCGAAGCCTCCATGCTCAAAATGCGCGCATCGGATTTGGCGATGCGCATGACGACCGAAGCCGTGCAGCTGCACGGCGGCTACGGGTATTGCAAGGACTGCCGGGTCGAGCGGCTGATGCGCGACGCCAAAATCACGCAGATTTGGGAAGGTACCAACCAGATCCATCGCCAGCTCATCGGCCGCAGCTTTATCGACAAGGGGTGAGCGACGTCGCGAAGGTCGGCAAATGCCGTCCGGCTCTCTCGCCATGCACGCGCAAGCGGCTGTCAGAAAATTGATCAATGCGGCGGAAGAAGAGCTATAGCCAGGCTGCGCGTGCTTCGAGACGCGCCCTTCGGGCGCTCCTCAGCAAGAGGTGGTCCTTTGATTAGCATTCGGAAAAATCCTCATCCTGAGGAGGTCGCGAAGCGACCGTCTCGAAGGATGGACCCCCGCTTGCGCCGGGGTGACGAGAAACCGACGATAATTGACGCAACGTGGTGCTACTTTGCGAACTCCTCCTCGAATTGGGCGGCATCGGTGCGTTGCATGCGAATCGCAAACTGACCGGCATCGGGCATGAGGTCGAGCGCCATTAGGATCTCGTCGTAATAACGCCCGTCGTGCTTTAGCGATTTTTTTTCAACTCCGTATTCGACGAAGCCGAGACGGGCATAGAGGCGCCGCGCCGGTTCATTATCGCTCACGACACTCAGTTGAAGCAGCTCGACGCGCTGCCGCGCAAAATCGATGACAGCCTCGACCAATCGCCGACCGACGCCGGTCTTTCTCGCATCGGGCCGTACATACATCCCCCACAGCAGGCCCTTATGCCTCTCCTTTTCGCCTTCACGGACAACAAATCCGGCGATCCCCAATAAATCCGTCGCTCGAAACGCGCCAAAAACCTGGAAATTGCGGAGCCTATCGCTGAACCACGCCAAGGGCTGAGCGTTTTCCCTGCCGAATGTGCTGCCGAAGGCTTCCGGACTGTCTTTGAGCCCGGCCAGCCGGATGTCCCGGTATGCGGCGGCATCGGCCGACGTCAGCCCACGGATCTTTATACGGCTCGTGTTCAAAATGTGACCTCTCGGGTGATCGACCGGTAGTTGCGAATATCCGAAGATACTACCGCCCTGTGGCATTTTTATGCCCGCCGCCCACTCGGAAGGGCGAACGCGGATGAGTTGTAGCAAAATCGTGTCCGAGGAAATAAAGGAGAACTTCTCTCGTTATCGATCGGTTCACGGATCGGCTCTAATGGGCCGTTGTCACTTCGACTGAGAACCGCCTTTTCGGGTACACGCCATGTATCGCCTTCTCATCACGCTGACGCTCTTGACAGTATTCATAGCGCCCCCGGCGCTGGCGCAGCAGGCCCCGCCGGGCCGCGTCGGCCGCGTAAGTTTTGTCTCCGGCAATCTCGCCTTTCACACCGCCGGGCAGACCGAATGGTCGGCGGCCGGGGTCAATTACCCGGTCGCGACTGGGGCATCATTGTGGACCGACGCCGAGGCTCGCGCGGAGATCCGCATCGCGCCGGACACGATCGATATGGCAAGCGGCACCGAGCTCGATGTCGCCGAGCTCGACGACCGAGTCACTCGGCTCAGCATTCCACAAGGGCGCATTTACCTGCATCTGCGACGCCTCGATCAAGGTCAGAGCTTTGAGATCGACCTGCCGCGCGGCGCTGTCCAGCTGCTCCAACCGGGCTATTACGACATCGATGGCGGGGGCCAGGATCAGCCGGCGCGCGTCGCGGTGTTCGCGGGCAGCGCACGCTTTGTCGGTAGCGACGCCGACATAGTCGTCAAGGCCGGCGATGTCGCGATGCTGAATGCGACTAACCCGGTCGCCGCAACCCTAGAGCCGGCGGTTGCCGATACCTTTGTCGAATGGTGTCGGTCACGCGACTATGACGAGAAGCGCCTCGCTGCGTCTTACCACGTCTCGCCCAACATGACCGGATATGCCGAGCTCGATGAATATGGACGCTGGGACACCGCACCCGGCTACGGCGAGGTGTGGTATCCGAACGTCCCGGCGGGGTGGGCACCATATACCTACGGCCGGTGGGTCTGGGTCGCGCCATGGGGCTGGACCTGGGTGGATGCCGAGCC